>JBAXOO010000049.1:0-8783 GCA_037133235.1 Cyanobium sp. ELA507 | reverse complement strand
CAGGAAAGGCCAGGCCCGTGGCGCTGGTTTCCAGGGTTGGATCCTGGTGGGGTTCGCCCCAGACCTCCTCCAGCCGCTTCCGGCCCGCCTGCGGCAGGGTGCCGTACCAATGCAGATAGGAGGCCAGGGGGAGATGGTCGAAGGGGGGCCGGTGGGCGCTTTCCGGATCGTTGCTGCGCCCCTTCAGCAGGGCCTGGATCAAGGCATCGCCATCGGCAGGGAGCTGGGGCGCTGGCTCACCGCGATCGGGCGCGGGGGCTTTGGTGGCGTCCAGGCCTTCGCTGAGTCGGTAGCCGGCCTCCTGAAGCCACTGGAGCATCAGGGCCGCGCTGGCTGGGGTGTCAAGGCCCACCCCATTGGCCAGGCGTGAATTGCGGGTGGGGTAGTTGGCCAATACCAGGCCGATCCGTCGCTGCGGGGCAGCCGTCTGGCGCAGACGGATCCAGCCGTTGGTGAGGCGGGCCATCCAGGCCAGCCGCTCGGGATCGGGGACCGAGCGCAGCAGGGCCGTTTCCAGGCTGGCGCTGCTGCTCGCCTGCTCCTTGAAGGCCCCCACCCGGGTGGTGATGCGGCCATCGAGTTCCGGCAGGGCCACCTGCAGGCTCAGATCCAGGGGCCCAAGGCCAATGCTGCTGCTCTGCCAGAGGCGGCGGGAGCGGCCGCTGCAGAGGATCTGGAGCACGGGCACGGCGAGCCGATCCCAAAGGGGTGCCCCGAGGCCGGCTTCCTCAAAACGCACGGAGGCAAAGCCGGTGCCGCAGAGCACGGCGGCCACCGCCTCCCGACCCAGCAGGTCCGCCACCCCCTCCTGCACAGCGCCCTCCCGCAGGCTGCTCACCCACAGTCCGCGCGGTGCCAGGCCCTCGGCCCGTAAAGCCCGCAGGGTGGCCTCCATCGGCTCCAGGTCGCCGGCCTGGCGCAGGGCCCGATAAAAGATCACCCCCACCCGCGCTCCGGGCTCATCCCGCCAATCATGGGGAAGGGGATCGGGGGCGGGCACAACCGCTGGCGGCGGAGGATTGGAACCCCGTTGCAGGGCATCCCAGCAGCGGAGGGCGGCGCGGAGGTTGATGGCACCCCCCTCCCGCAGGCAAGCCGCTAAGGCCATGGCCAGCTGTTCGTCGCCACCCCCAAGAGTCGCCAGAGCCCTGTCTTCATCGGCGGTACCGGCGAGCACCAGCAGCTGGCGCCCAGGTTTGGCCACCCGCCAGTGGCCAAGGCTTTCCAGGCCGTAGCTCCAATGCCCACGCCCACCGAGCAGGCGCACAACCACCAGCTTTGTTTTAGTCAACGTGGTGGCCAGGTAGTGGTCGACCACGGCCGGATGGCCCAGGGCCGCGAGGTTGAGGGCCCGCAGCGGACAGCTGAGCAACTCCGGTTCCGCTTCCAGCAGGGTCGCCACGGCCTGAAGGTCGGTGTCGGCGCTGCTGAGCAGCACCACGGGGGCACTGGCCTGCTCCACAAAGGGCAGGGATCCGTCGTCCTCCGTGGGGGCGCCCGGAACGGCAGCAAGTCGGTGCATCGCCCCATCCTGATGGCCGCGGTGAGAAGATCGCAGCATTTGCCCCGTCCGCCATGCACCAGTTCCTCCCCTATGCCTGGTTCGGCGGAACCTGCGTGCCGTTTGCCGAGGCCACCCTTTCGGTGGCCACCCATGCCCTCCACTACGGCACCGGCGCCTTCGGGGGCATGCGGGGGCTACCCAACCCGGATGATCCCGATGAGATGCTGCTGTTTCGGGTGGATCGCCACGCCCGGCGGCTCACCCAAAGTGCCCGCTTGCTGCTCACCGATCTCGATGAGGCCACGGTTTACGGGGCGATCACGGCCTTCCTGAAGGCCAACAAACCGCGCAAGCCCTTTTATCTGCGTCCCTTTGTCTACACCTGTGGTCTGGGCATCTCACCGCGCCTTCACGATGTCGAAACCGACTTCCTGATCTATGGCATCGAGATGGGTGATTACCTCTCGCCAGAGGGTGTGACCTGCCGGATCAGCAGCTGGACGCGCCAGGAGGATCGCTCCCTGCCGCTGCGGGGCAAGATCAGCGGTGCCTACATCACCAGCTCCCTGGCCAAAACCGAAGCCGTAAAGAGCGGCTTCGATGAGGCCCTTCTGCTCAACAGCCGCGGCAAGGTGAGCGAGGCCAGCGGCATGAACCTCTTCATCGTGCGCGATGGGGCCCTCATCACGCCGTCCGTTGACCAGGACATCCTGGAGGGCATCACCCGCGCCAGCATTCTCGAACTGGCCAAGGCGATGGATATCCCGGTGCTGGAGCGCCCCGTGGACAAATCCGAGCTGTTCATTGCCGATGAGGTATTCCTGAGCGGCACCGCCGCCCGCGTCACCCCGATCCGCCGCCTCGAATCCACCGACCTGCCCAGCAACCGGCCGGTGATGGACAAACTGCGCGAGAAGCTCACGGCGATCACGGAAGGCCGCGATCCCGCCTATGAACACTGGGTGACACGGATCCGCACCGACGCCTGATGACTGCCGCCTCCTCCACCGCCCGGATCGGTTTTCTAGATCGGCTGCACGATCCATCCAGACCCGTGCTCGTGTTCGACGGTGCCACCGGCACCTCGCTGCAGCAGATGGATCTTTCGGCCGAGGATTTCGGCGGGGCGGCCCTGGAGGGTTGCAATGAGATGTTGGTGGTCACGCGGCCGGATGCGGTGCAGGCGGTGCATCGGCAGTTCCTGGAGGTGGGTGCCGATGTGATCGAAACCGACACCTTTGGCGCCGCTTCGATCGTGCTGGCCGAATACGGCCTGGAGGATCAGGCCTTCGCCCTGAACCAACGGGCCGCCGAACTCGCCCGTGACATGGCCGATCAGTTCAGCACAGCCGAACAGCCGCGCTTCGTGGCTGGCTCGATCGGACCCACCACCAAGCTGCCGACCCTGGGCCACATCGATTTCGACACGATGAAGGCCTCCTTCCGCGAGCAGGCCGCTGGTCTGCTGGCCGGAGATGTGGACCTGTTCATCGTCGAGACCTGCCAGGACGTGCTGCAGATCAAGGCGGCCCTGCAGGGCATTGAGGAGGCCTTCACGGCTGCCGGCGAACGTCGGCCCCTAATGGTTTCGGTCACGATGGAAACCACCGGCACCATGCTGGTGGGTTCCGACATCGCTGCGGTGGTGGCGATCCTGGAGCCCTTCCGGATCGATGTGCTCGGCCTCAACTGCGCCACTGGGCCGGAGCAGATGAAGGAGCACGTGCGCTACCTCAGCGAGCACAGCCCGTTTGTGGTGAGTTGTATCCCCAATGCCGGTCTGCCGGAAAACATTGGTGGGGTGGCCCATTACCGGCTCACCCCCACCGAGATGAAGATGCAGCTCATGCATTTCGTTGAGGACCTGGGGGTGCAGGTGATCGGCGGCTGCTGCGGCACCACGGCGGCCCACATCGGGGCCCTGGCCGAGCTGGCCAGGGAGTTACATCCAGCCCCCCGGCCTGTGCGCCAGCTCCAGGCCCCGGACCATCAGCAAGCCCAGCTGGATCCGGCCGCGGTGCGGCCCTCCCTGGGCTATGAGCCCGCCGCCGCATCGCTCTATGGCGTGACCCCCTATCAGCAGGACAACTCTTTTCTGATCATTGGCGAGCGGCTCAACGCCAGTGGCTCCAAGAAGGTGCGTGAATTGCTCGCCGAGGAGGACTGGGATGGCCTGGTGGGGGTGGCCCGTGCCCAGGTGAAGGAAAACGCCCACGTGCTCGATGTGAATGTGGACTACGTCGGCCGCGACGGCGAGCGCGACATGCACGAATTGGTGAGTCGGCTGGTCACGAACGTCAACCTGCCGCTGATGCTCGATTCCACCGAGTGGCAGAAGATGGAGGCTGGCTTGAAGGTGGCCGGTGGTAAATGCATTCTCAATTCCACCAATTATGAAGACGGAGACGAACGCTTCTTCAAGGTTCTCGAACTAGCCCGCGACTACGGGGCCGCCGTGGTGGTGGGCACCATTGATGAGGAGGGGATGGCGCGAACGGCGGAGCGCAAGTTTGCGATTGCCCAACGGGCCTACCGCGACGCCCTGGCCTACGGCATCCCCGCCCACGAAATCTTCTACGACCCCCTCGCCCTTCCCATCTCCACAGGCATTGAGGAAGACCGGCTCAATGCTGCCGCCACCGTGGAAGCGATCGCCAGGATCCGCACCGAACTACCGGGCGTCCATGTGGTGCTCGGGGTGAGCAATGTGAGCTTCGGCCTCTCGCCCGCGGCCAGGATCGTCTTGAATTCGGTGTTCCTCCACGACTGCTGCCAGGCAGGCATGGATGCGGCGATTGTGAGCCCGGCCAAGATCCTGCCCCTGGCCAAGATCAGCGAAGAGCACCAGTTGGTTTGCCGTGATCTGATTCAAGATCGCCGCCGCTTCGAAAACGGCATTTGCGTTTACGATCCACTCACGGTGCTCACCACCCTGTTTGAGGGGGTTTCAGCCAAGGAAGCGAGGGCCTCTGGGCCAACCCTGGCAGACCTGCCGGTGGAGGAGCGCCTTAAGCAACACATCATTGATGGTGAACGGATCGGTCTGGAATCATCCCTGGCCGAAGCCCTCACTAATCATCCTCCCCTGCAGATCATCAATACCTTTTTGCTCGATGGCATGAAGGTGGTGGGTGATTTGTTTGGCTCTGGCCAAATGCAGTTGCCCTTTGTGTTGCAGAGCGCCGAAACCATGAAGGCGGCCGTGGCTTTTCTCGAACCCCACATGGACCAACTGGAGGATGGTTCATCCAAAGGCAAGGGCAAATTCCTGATTGCCACCGTGAAGGGAGATGTGCACGATATTGGCAAGAACTTGGTTGACATCATCCTCACCAATAATGGCTATGAGGTGATCAATCTCGGCATCAAGCAGAGCGTGGAAGCCATTGTCGAGGCCCAGCAGCAGCACCAGGCTGATTGCATCGCGATGAGCGGGCTCCTGGTGAAGTCAACGGCCTTCATGAAGGACAACCTCCAGGCGTTTAATCAAGTCGGTATTAGTGCGCCGGTGATTCTCGGTGGGGCCGCCCTTACACCCCGTTTTGTCAACGGAGACTGCCGCGCCGCCTACAACGGCCAAGTGATCTACGGCCGCGATGCCTTTGCCGATCTGCGCTTCATGGATGCGCTGATGGAGGCCAAGGCCGGCGGCCGTTGGGATGACCGGCAGGGCTTCCTCGATGGCGCCCCCGCCGGCCTCGGGCTGGCTGGCGCCGACGCTGAGGAGGCCGAGGCACCCACTCTCACCGCCGCCGCTGCCCCTGAGACGGCAGCCCCCGCCGAGCAGGTCCCGGCCGGCCCCAATGACCATCGCTCCGAAGCTGTGCAGGAGGAGCCTGCAGCGGTCCCCCCCTTCTGGGGCTCCCTTCTCCTCAACGAAACCGAGATCGACCTCCAGGAGGTGTTTGCCTACCTGGATCGCAATGCCCTCTTCGCCGGCCAGTGGCAGCTCCGCAAGGCCCAGCAGCAGAGCCGTGAGGACTACGAGGCCTTGCTGGCCGAGAAGGCCGAGCCCGTTTTGGCCGAATGGATGGGGCGCTGCCTCGGGGAGAACCTCCTCGCCCCCAGGGTTGCCTATGGCTATTTCCCCTGCGGCCGCCAGGGCAATGCCCTGGTGGTGTTTGATCCCGCCGGCCTGGCCGCACAGTCCTCTCCCGGCCAGGCCGGAGCTGTCCTCGGAGAATTTGTGCTGCCCCGCCAGCGCAGCGGCAACCGCTACTGCATCGCCGACTTTTACCGCGATCTGCAGGGTGAAGGCGAGGCTCAACTCCGGCCCACCGATGTCCTGCCGATGCAGGCGGTGACGATGGGGGAGAAGGCCACCGCCTTTGCCCGCGAGCTCTTCGCCGCCGATCGCTATAGCGACTACCTCTACTTCCACGGTCTGGCGGTGCAGATGGCCGAGGCCCTGGCGGAATGGACCCACGCCCGCATCCGCCGCGAGCTGGGCTTCCCCGACCCCGAGGCCATGCCCCTGCGCGACGTGCTGGCCCAGCGCTATCGCGGCAGCCGCTATTCCTTCGGTTATCCCGCCTGTCCGAACGTGGGCGATTCACGCCAGCAACTGCAGTGGCTGGGTGCCGAACGGATCGGCCTGCAAATGGATGAGAGCGAGCAGCTCGAACCGGAGCAGAGCACCACAGCCCTGGTCGCCATCCACAGCAGGGCGCGCTACTTCAGCGCCTGAGCCCAGCCATGCCCCTGGAGCAGGCTTTGATCTGCTTTGAGGGCTACGGCCCCATGTGACACCAATGAAGGCCCTTCCAGGAGCCTTGCTCCCTGCCGTGGCAGGCTCAGCGGAGTCTCCTGGTTCCCCCATCCCATGGCCATCGCCGGTCCTGGTGGCGTCGACGACGCCATCGCCTCAGGTCTCGACCTCGACGGCACCCCCATCCCCGCCGAAATGCTCGCCCTCTACAACGAGGTGATGGAACTGGAAAGCCGTCGCGCCCGCAGTGGTGTGAAGAAATCGATGCGCAACCGGATCGTCAAGACCGGCTCCAAGCATCTCGACCAGGCGAACCTCGATGCACGCTTGCGTGCTGCCGGCTGGGAGGGCCTCAAGGACAAGGAGGTGGCCTTCTTCTACAACTGAACAAGCTTCTACCGCTGAGCAGGCTTCTACGGCTGAGCAAGGACAGCTGACCACAGCTTTTCAGGAAGGCCGGCTGAGCCCTGAGGAGCTCAGGAACAGAGCTCCTCAAGGCTATCGATCACGTCCTGCTGGAAGGCCTCGAGGTGATCGGAGTCACTCAGATCCATGCCCTCACCGGCAGCGTTCTGGGTGAGCTCCTGGAAATGGAAGGCGCCCTCGCCGTGGGCAAGGAATTCCATAGCGGAGGGTTCACCGCTCTCCTTGTAGGCGTCGCAGAGGGCCAGGAAGGCCGCATCCTCGTTGAAATCCCAGCTCATGAAAGGGGGCGCGCGGACGAAGGGGGGTGGTTCATTCATGACCTTTAACGCCTCCCCCCCGGAATCCGTCAACCACCCGTCAGCTTTTTGTGCTGATCCATTCCAGAATCGCGGGGTCCTGACCAGCCCTCCGGCATGACCCAATCCCCCGGTGCCACTGACCCGGAGCCCCCTTTGGCTGCCGCCCGCAATGTGCTGGAGGAACCTTTGGAGATTTGCGGCTGTGCCCCCCTCACCGGTTGGTTTCGCGACGGGTCCTGCCGGAGCGATCCCGCCGACCTGGGACGCCACACCGTGTGCTGTGTGGTGAACGAGGCGTTCCTCGCCTACACCCGGGCCCAGGGCAACGACCTCTCGGCGCCGGCGCCGGCCTTTGGGTTCCCGGGCCTGCGGCCCGGTGACTCCTGGTGCGTCTGCGCCAACCGCTGGCTGGAGGCCTACGAGGACGGCATGGCGCCTCCGGTGCGGCTGGCGGCCTGTGAGATCGGCAGTCTGGAGGTGATTCCCCTCGAGGTGCTCAGGCAGCACGCCGTGGCCTGAGGCCAGCGATGGCGCCCAGGGATGCCCCTTAAAGGGATCGTGCTGGGGGGATGGCGCATGATGGCAGCGCCAACCCTGGACCAATGGCCCTGCGCATCAGCCTGATCGGCAAGGGAGCCTGGGGCAGCACCCTGGCCCGCCTCTGGGCCGCCCAGGGGCACCAGGTGCGCTCCTGGTCCCGGCGGGATGGGGGGAGCCCCCTAAGCCTCCTGCTCGACACCGACCTGATGGTGGTAGCCGTGTCGATGGCCGCGGTCGAAACGCTTGCGGCGACCCTGGCCCCCGATTGGCCCAGTCAGCTGCCGCTGCTGAGCTGCAGCAAGGGGATTGATTTGGAGGCCCACTGCACCGCTAGCCAGCTCTGGCGGCGGGCCCTTGGAGAGCAGCCTCTGGCGGTATTAAGCGGCCCCAACCTCGCCGACGAACTCGATCGGGGTCTGCCGGCCGCCAGCGTGGTCGCCGCCGGGGACCCCGCCCTGGCCAGCTGGCTTCAGGCCGAGCTGCGCACCCAGAACCTCCGCCTATACACCAACGCTGACCCGATCGGCACCGAAGCCGCCGGCGCCCTCAAAAACGTGATGGCGGTGGCGGCCGGCATCAGTGATGGACTGGGCCTTGGCGCCAATGCCCGCGCCTCCCTGCTCTGTCGCGGCCTGGCCGAGATCGGCGTGGTGCTCGAAGCCCTCGGCGGCCAGCCGGCCACCCTCTACGGGCTGGCGGGCCTCGGTGATCTGCTGGCCACCGCCACCAGCAGCCTCAGCCGCAACCAACGCTTCGGCACCCTGTTGGCCACGGGGCTGCGGGAACAGGAAGCGCTGGAGAGAATCGGCGCCACGGTGGAGGGGCCCCGCACCGCCAGGGCCACCCTGGCCCTGGCGGAGGGCCAGGGGCTGCGCTTGCCGATTTGTCAGCAGGTGGTGCGCCTGCTAGATGGCAAGGTTGATGCCCAAGGGGCCGTGCGGGCCCTGATGGGTCGTGAGCCGAGGCCGGAGCTGCCCCATGGCGGCTGAGGCGAGTCTGCGGCCGGCGGTGTTGGTGGAGGCCTTCACCAGCACACCCTTCGCCGGCAATGGGGCCGCGGTGGTGCTCCTGGAGGAGCCGCAACCAACCCCATGGCTGCAGGCGCTGGCCCGCAGCCTGCGGCAATCGGAAACCGCCTTTTTGCTGGAGGCCCCGCAGGGTCTGCTGCTTCGCTGGTTCACCCCCACCTGCGAAGTCCCCCTCTGCGGCCACGCCACCTTGGCGGCCCTACTGGCCCTGGGCCACTGGGGCCGGCTCCAACCCGGCCAGCTCACCAGCTTTCTCAGTCGCAGCGGCCCCCTCGAGG
>JBAXOO010000048.1:0-8784 GCA_037133235.1 Cyanobium sp. ELA507 | reverse complement strand
CCTCAACCACGAGGCCTCAGACCGTGGCGCCCTGCCCAACCGGGCCGCCCTCCGCGGCGGACTGATCGTTTCGGTGCAGGCGCCGGAAGGATCGCCGATGCGGGATCCCCAAGTGATCGCCGCGATGGCAGAAGCGAGCCTGCGCCAGGGCGCCATTGGGGTACGGCTTGAGAGTCCGGAGCACATCGGTGCGGTGCGCCGCCGCTGCCCCGATGCCCTGATCGTGGGTCTCTGGAAGCGGAGTTATGCGGAAAGCCCGGTGTACATCACCCCCGGCTGGGAGGAGATTGGCGCTGTGTGGGCCGCCGGAGCCGACCTGGTGGCGATCGATGCCACCGCCCGGGTTCGGCCCCAGGGGCAGCAACTCGGGGAACTGATTTGCCGCTGCCGCGACGAGCTCGGCGCGCCGCTGATGGCCGATGTGGACAGCCTGGCCAATGGCCTGCGGGCAGCGGAACTGGGCTGCCGTTGGGTGGGCACAACCCTCTTCGGCTACACAGAAGCCACAGCAACGCAAAAGCCACCGGGCTGGGAGCTGCTGCCGACCCTGCGGCAACAGCTCCCTGAAGGGGTGAGCCTGATCTGCGAGGGGGGTATCAGCACGCCCGAGCAGGCCGCCCGGGCCCTGATGGAAGGGGCCGATGCCGTGGTGGTGGGCACGGCCATCACCGGCGTGGACCTGCAGGTGGCCGGCTATGTACGGACCATGGCCACCACGACGTCCTGAGGAAGGGCAGCGCGAATGGGGTGACTGGGCCAGGTGGAGAACCGGACCCTACGTTTTTTATCGTCCCGATCCGGACCCAGCTTCCGATGGCCACGATGAAGCGATAGCAGCAGGCCTGGGCTGACTCCAGGGCCTGCCTCGGGAGCGCCCATGGCCTTCGAACCAGTCATTTTCCTGGACCTTCCATCCAGAGTTCGGTGGACCATCGCTCCTGGATTGCCCGCCTGTGGTGGGCTGGCCCTGTTTGGTGCGGTGCTGCTGGGTCTTCCCATCAACACGATCCACCTAGCCCAGTTCGAGGCGCTGAACCGGGAGCTGGGGAAGCTCTGCAGCAATCCTCCTCCCCAGGCCCACAATGTCTGCCGGTTGCACGCCCGGCTCGTCAATGGGATGTAATGCCCGAGCCGGGCTTACATCATTCCGGGCATCCCCATGCCGCCCATGCCGCCCATGCCGCCATCCCCGCCAGGTGCTGCGGGGGGTTCGGGCTTGTCGGCGATCACCACCTCGGTGGTGATCAGCAACGAGGCGATTGAGACCGCATCCTGCAGGCCAAGGCGCACCACCTTGGCCGCATCCAGGATTCCCGCGGCCAGGAGATCCTCGTAGTGGCCGGTGAGGGCATTGAAGCCCAGGCCACTGCGCCGGATCTCTTCCACCACCACATCGCCATCGGAGCCGGCATTGAAGGCGATCTGCTTCACGGGCGCACTGAGGGCCCGCTGCACGATGGTGATGCCGGTGCGCTCATCACCCTGGCTGGCCGCAACCAGGGCATCGAGGCCATCAGCAAGCTGAAGCAGGGTGGTGCCTCCGCCAGCGATGATTCCCTCCTCGACCGCGGCGCGGGTGGCATTGAGGGCGTCCTCGATGCGGAGTTTGCGGTTGCGCAGTTCGGTTTCGGTGGGAGCTCCCACCTTGATCACCGCCACGCCACCGGCCAGCTTGGCGATGCGCTCGGCAAGCTTCTCGCGGTCGTAGTCGGAGTCTGTGGCCTCCAGTTCACGCTTGATGGAGGCGACCCGATCGGCCACGGCAGCCTTGCGGTCGGCGTGGGCAATGATTGTGGTCACATCTTTGCGGATCGTGATCCGCTCAGCGCTGCCCAGCTCGGCCAGGGTGGCCTTGTCCAGGGTCATGGCCCGGTCTTCGCTGATCACCGTGGCGCCAGTCAGCACGGCGATGTCGTTGAGCATGGCCTTGCGGCGATCGCCGAAGCCGGGGGCCCGCACGGCGGCCACCTGCAGCACGCCCCGGGTCTTGTTGACCACCAGGGTGGCCAGGGCCTCACCTTCCACCTCCTCGGCCAGGATCACCAGGGGCCTGCCGCTGCGCGAGACCTCCTCCAGCACCGGCACCAAGTCAGCCACGGAGCCGATCTTGCGGTCGGTGATCAGCAGCAGGGGGTTGCTGAACACACATTCGCGGCGCTCGGTGTCGGTCACGAAATAAGGGGAGGCATAACCCCGGTCGAAGGCCATCCCCTCGGTGATCTCCAGCTCGGTGGCCAACGATTTCGATTCCTCCACCGTGATCACCCCATCGACACTCACCGTGTCCATGGCCTCGGCGATCATGCGGCCGATTTCGACGTCGTTGCCGGAACTCACCGTGGCCACCTGACGGATGGCATCACCGGCCACGGGGCTGGAACGCTGGGCGATGCCCGCCACCAGCTGGGCCACGGCCCGCTCCATGCCGCGCCGCAGCATCACCGGATTGGCGCCGGCTGCCACGTTGCGCAGGCCCTCATGCACCATCGCCTGGGCCAGCACGGTGGCGGTGGTGGTGCCGTCACCGGCGGTGTCCTTTGTTTTGGAGGCCACCTGCTGCATCAACTTGGCGCCGATGTTCTCGAACGGATCCTCGAGTTCGATCTCCTTGGCGATGGTCACACCGTCATTGACGATGTCCGGTGCACCAAACTTCTTCTCCAGCACCACGTTGCGGCCCTTGGGGCCGATCGTGACCTTCACGGCATCCGCCAAGGCATTCACTCCCCGCTCCAGGGACTCGCGGGAGGCATCAGAAAAGCGGATGAGCTTGGCCATCGACCGGTAAAAGACAAAGGGTGATTGTCCCACGGCCCCGCCCTGAAGCCGGCTCAAGGCCATGGACAGCCTCAGCGGCTTGGGCGACCAGGCCCATCTCCCCTGGAAAGACAAGCCATCGAACCGGCCATTGGCTGCCCTTGACGAGAGGGATGCCGCTGGGCAGAGCTGTCCCCCAGCCGGGGGGGCTGCGCCAGGCCATCGCGCCGGATCCGGATCCGATAGGTGCCATGGGCTGGGCCCACCTGGCGGATCAGGGCCTCCCGGGCCTCATGGTGGAGTTCTTCGAGGCTGGGGGCCTCAACCACAAGCCCGCGATCCTGAGCAATGGCCCGGATGCGGCCGGGTTGCTCGGCCGTGACCCAGAAAACGATCTCGCGCATTCCTTTCGCATCGATCGTTCCAGCCTGGCTGTTTTTGCAACAGCGTGATGCTGCTGGGGATACGGGCATCCGTCTAAGAGAGCGCACCCGTGGCAACCTGAAGGGCGAATCGCCCCCCCGGCTTCACTGCAGCCGCAGCAGCCCCCTAGGTTTCCGATTGGCGTCCTTGGAATGTTGTTCAACACCCCCCGCGGCTACACCCTTCTTTCGGTAGCGGCGGC
Source organism: Cyanobium sp. ELA507 (assembly GCA_037133235.1). Taxonomy (GTDB): domain Bacteria; phylum Cyanobacteriota; class Cyanobacteriia; order PCC-6307; family Cyanobiaceae; genus Cyanobium. The sequence continues at coordinate 5,402 of JBAXOO010000048.1, read as the reverse complement.
GGTAGCCACGATCGTGCTGAAGACGGCGGCCTGGCGGCTCACCGGCTCAGTGGGCCTGCTCTCCGATGCCATGGAGTCGGGGGTCAACCTGGTGGCGGCCCTGGCCGCTTTCTGGGCTCTGACCCTGGCGGCCAAGCCCGCCGATCGCACCCACCACTACGGCCATTTCAAGGCGGAATACTTCTCCAGCGGCCTGGAGAGCGTGCTGATCGTGGTGGCTGCCCTGGCCATCATCCATGCCGCGATCGGCCAGCTCCAGCATCCGGCGCCGCTGGAGCAGGTCGGCATCGGCCTGGTGCTTTCCCTGCTGGCCACCGCCCTCAATGGCCTGGTGGCCTGGCTGCTGCTTAGGGCTTCCCGCCGCTTTCACTCGATCACCCTGCGGGCCGATGCCCACCACCTACTCAGCGATGTGTGGACCTCCTTTGGGGTGGTGATCGGGGTGGGGCTGGTGAAGCTCACCGGTCTTGCGGTGCTCGATTCTCTGATCGCCATCGCGGTGGCCCTCAACATCGTGGTGACCGGCTGGAAGCTTCTGCACGAAACCGCTTCCGGCCTGCTCGATCGTGCCCTACCCGAGGAAGACCACGACCAGCTCGAGGCCCTGCTCGCCGCCCACGAGGGCGAGCAGATCCGCTTCCATGCGCTGCGCACCCGGGTGGCGGGATCGCGCCGCTTCGTGGCCTTCCATGTCCTCGTGCCCGGCGCCTGGAGCGTGCAGGCCGGTCACGATCTGTGCGAACAGCTCGAACGGGAGATCGCCTCAGCCCTGCCGCGCACCCATGTGCTCACCCACCTCGAACCGATTGAAGATCCGAAATCCTGGGACGACCAGGGCTTCCGCTGGGAGGAGGGGTGAAAGGCCCTCAAGGAATGGTTGCCCAGGCTTTCAAGGGCCCTGTCCAGTCGGCGAAGGTCCCTAGGCTCAGGAAAGACCCAAAGCTGCAGGCCCCTTCGAACCCCCTGCTTTGCCCCCCCCTGCTTTGAACGAACCGTTTTGAACGAACTGCTGGAACGCACCATCGACCAGGGGATTGCGAGCGAGGCCGTCGGCGGCAGCCTGGCCGTGGCGGACAGCACCAATGGCATGGTGTTTTTGCTGATCGCGGCCCTCGGGGTACTGATGGCGATCGTGTACATCCCGATCCGCCTGTTTCTCACCATCACCGCCCGCAGCCGCCGGCTGAAGCTTTTGCAAAAAATCCGTCGCCTGCGCGAGGACATCAGCCAATCGCTGAAACCCGATTGACGGTGGTGAGATTAGGGCAGAGCCAGCCGCTGCTGGGCAAGGATCAATTGGCAACCCACCACCCCTGCTAGAAAAATAAAGGCAGGCCAAAGGCCAAGTCGGCGCTCAATAGACTGACAAAGCGACTCAAACAGGATCGCAACAGCAGGCAAACAAACAAGAAAATAATAAGGTGTTGAAAAGGGAGTGATCAAGACATCAATCGCGAGTGAAAAGAGATAAACAAGACCAATGATCAAGCCCAAATAAACCCGGCGATCGGCCAGCAGGGCACCAATGACGTCCGGGGAAAATTGTTTGCTGAGATTGCCACCCCCCAAAGGAAAATCTTCGGGCATCTGACCAGGCAGATCAGACCCCAAAGCAGTTTTTTGCCCAGCACCAGAGACCCCACTGGCGCAAACCCCAACAATAAGACAAAGAAAGATAAACACCGAAAAAACATAAGCCGGCTGCCTTGACACCATCAAGGAAGGGAAAGTGCCCATTAGAAAGTTATTCAAAGTGCTCACCAAGGGGAAAACCTTTACCCAGAGATTCGACTTTGCTTGAACATCAAGCGAGCCCTGCAGCTTTTGGAAAACAGGCCAAATCAGCAGAAGCGAGAAAACCAACGAGCCTGGGATCCTGGACCAACTAATATTGCGCTCAAACCAATCAATCGCTAGCAGTATGGCGACATACAAAGTGCCGTAGTAATGGGTCAAGCCGAGCAACAGGCATCCGAGATAAAAGATCCAGCGCATCCACGCGATGGAGCGCTCACCGTCATGGGTTAAAGACCAGCGTCCAGACTGCCTAAGGAGCAGGGCTGAAAGGGTGACCAGCGAAGCCAGGGCAACCACCATGGCATAGGGCCGAATCGTGGCGGCGTAATAAGTAAAAAGCGGATTGGTTGCTAGAAAAACTAAAGGAACAAATAACGTCAAAAGCCTGAAACGAAAACAAAAGAAAACGAATAGCCCTACGGCCAGCAAGGCAAATAAATAGGACAAAACCCGCACATGGGGGATGGAGGCCCCAACCAGGCCGGCCCAGAACTTGGCCACAATGTAATAAAGGGGTGGATGATTATCCTGGCGCAACACAAAATTTATAAGCTCGCCATAGCTTTGCCCAAGGGCGCCGAGGGTCCAGACCTCATCGCCATGGTCAACTCGGGGCACCCTAAAGCCCGAGCTCAGCTGGAGAGCGAGAAGGATCAAAAAGGGGTAAACAAACCCTGAGCTGACCAAGGGGTCCCGGGTTTTCATGGCCAGCGGTTACTTGCAAAACACTTTACTTGCGACCGCCTCCACTGGGCAGGGTCTCGCAACCCCAATCAGCGCATCACCATGCCGCCATCCACCTGCAGCACCTGGCCGGTCATGTAGGCGGCAGCAGGCGCCATCGCCAGGAAGCGCACGGCACCGGCCACTTCTTCCGGCTCGCCCATCCGCCCCAGCGGAATCGCCGCCAAAACCCTTTCCTGGTCGAGGTCGCGGGTCATTTCGGTGGCGATGAAGCCGGGGGCCACCGCATTGACGGTGACGCCACGGCTGGCGAACTCGGCGGCAGTGCTGCGAGTAAAACCCAGCACGCCGGCCTTGGCGGCGCTGTAGTTGGCCTGGCCCGGATTCCCCATCAGGGCCACCACCGAGGTGATGTTGATGATGCGGCCGGAGCGGGCCTTCAGCATGCTGCGGCTCACGGCCCGGGTGCAGAGGAACACCCCGGTGAGGTTGAGGTCCAGCACCTGCCGCCAGTCGGCGGTCTTCATCCGCATCAGCAGGCCGTCGCGGGTGATGCCGGCATTGTTGACCAGCACATCCAATCGCCCCTCACGCTCCAGCACTGCTTTCACCATGGCTTCCACCTGCTCCTCCTCGGCCACATCCGCCTGGATGCACCAGGCCCGGCCTCCCGCCGCCGTAATCGTGGCCACCACCGCTTCGGCGGCCTCAGCCGACGTGGCGTAGTTGACCACCACGGTGGCGCCGGCGCGGGCGAGTTCCAGGGCAATGGCCCTGCCGATGCCCCGGCTGGCGCCGGTGACCAGTGCCACCTGCGGCAAGGTGGGGGCAGGGGTGGTGGAAGGATCGGCCATCGCGCCAGGGAAGGGTTGGGGCTGATCGTATGGCGGCCGGGAACCTGGCCCAGGCCCCCTCTCCCCAGCCTTTAGGCCGTCATTTCCCCCACATCCACCAAGGCCTTGCCGAGCAAGTCGGCAAAACTGCTGAGCTGAGCCTGGCTGCCCAGCACCACGAGCAACTGACCGGGGGCCAGCCGCAGCTCACCGCCAGGGTTGGGGATCAGCCGCGCTTCACCGCGGCCCTGCAGCGGATCCGGCGTGCGTACCGCCAGCACAAGGGCCCCGGTGCGGCGCCGCAGTTCGAGCTCCGCCAGGGTGCGACCGGCCAAATCCCCCAGCAGACGGGGATCATCCGTGAGCTGGAACTCGTCCACCTCGCAATCGGAACCCGCCAACAACTCCATAAAACTCACCGCCAAGGGCCGCAGGGCTGTGGCCGCCATGGTGCGGCCCCCGGCCACGTAGGGGCTCACCACCTGACTGGCGCCGGCCTGGCGCAGCTTCCTTTCCCCCTCCTCGCTGTCGGCCCGGGCAATCAGGCGGCAGGAGGGGGCCAGTCCCCGGGCGCTGAGCACGACGTAGAGGTTGGCGGCATTGCCGGTGAGGGCCGCCACCAGGCTGCGGCAACGGTGGATGCCCGCCTCCAGAAGGGTTTCATCGAGGGTGGCATCGGCCATCAGCACCGGCAGCCCCCGCTCCTCCGCCGCCTCGCGGCATTCGGGATCGGTTTCAACCACCAGCAGCGGCACCCCCTCACGAATCAGCTGCTCTGCGATCTCGCGGCCGATGCGGCCGTAGCCGCAGAGAATCACGTGGTTCTGCATGCGTTGCAGTCTGCGGCGGAAACGTTGCTCGCGAAGCTGGCGAAAATAACCGGATTCACTCAAGGCCAGGAATCCCTGCACCGTGAGCTGCACCACCAGGAACCCTGCCACGATCAACAGGGTGGTGATGATCCTGCCATTGGCCGAAAGGGTTTTGGTGTTGGGATCACTGAACCCGAGGGTGCTCAGGGTGATCACCACCATCCAGTAGCAGTTTCCCCAGTCCCAGCCTTCGGAGTAGCGGTAAGCCAGGGCCGCCAGGTTGACCACGGCCACCAGGGCCAACAGGGGCCTGCGCCAGGGATGGCGGGTACGCCGAACCGCCGGACCGTGAAGCCGGGGGCGGCCTGGGAAAAGGACTTGCGGCTTGGGAGAGCGGGGCATGACGGTTCCGCTCCGGGTTGATCAGGCCGCCAGCCCGAGGGCCTGGAGCACGGCTTCATCCCGGAGCTGGTCTAGATCCCCCGCCGCCCCCAGGCCTTGAACCCCAGCCCTGACTGGCAGGGAGTCGGCGGCCCGGCCCAGGGCCACCACCGGAGTGCCGCAGAGCAGGGCGAGTTCGACCGTGGGCTGGTCGCTGGCCAGCACCACATCGGCGGCGGCCACCAAGGCGGCCCGCTTGGCGGCCGTGGCCGGGGTCAGCGGGGGCGCCACAGCGGTGCGGAGGGCCGGCAGGGTGGTGCGGATGCGGTCGGGAAGCCCTTGCCAGCGCTCGGCAGGCCAGTCGGCCAGCCCTCCAGCCGGGGCAAGCAGCAGCATCGGTCCCTCCCCGGCGGGCAGGGCAGCAACGCCCTCCGCCAACAGCGCTGGAGCCAGGGGTAAGCGGAAGGCCGGGGCATCGAGGCTCACCCCCACCGGCCGCAGCAGGCTGGCCAGGGCCTGGGCCGGCCAAAGGCCCGTGGGCAAAGCCACGGTTTCGGTGGCGGAGAAGCCCCCGCTGGCCAGCCGGGTGGGGATGTGGCTCATCGATAGCATCAGGTCCATCTGCCGACCGGGAGCCAGGTTGATGGCTGCCTGGAAATCCGGCTCCCGCACCGAGCCGAGCAGGTTGGCCCAATCCGCCAGGGTGGCATCGCCATAAGCGAAGGGAATCACCTTCTCCACCGCCGGCAACAGCGCCCAGATCGGCGCCTGAGCGGCCAGGCACGCCACCTGGATGGCGAAGCCCAGCTGGTCTGCGGTGGCCGCCACGGCGGGGAAGGCCTGCAGCTGGCTCACGCCGTCGCCCGGGATCAGAAACAGTGCACGCATGGGGCGG
>JBAXOO010000047.1:0-8849 GCA_037133235.1 Cyanobium sp. ELA507 | reverse complement strand
GCCCCACCCCGGTTCTGGGCGGCAGGGAGGGGGAGAGCTGCTGCGCCTGGGCTCCAGTCCAACCGAACAAAGAGGTGCAGGTCAGGGCCGCCAAACCCGAAGCAACGAGCCTGGGTGTGAAGGTGCGGAAGGATCGCAAGTTGGCCATGGTCAACGGCCCTCGAGGCTGAGATTGGTCACGGTGCCGTTGAAGCGGTAATTGTTCCCTTCCAGTTCCACCGGGGCCCCCACCTTGATGGTCTGGTTGCCGAACACCACCCCTCCGGCGGTTTTACGGCCCTCGCCTTCCAGCACGAAGCGTCCATCGAAGGTGCTGAAGGTCTTCTGGTTGGGGTCCGGGGCACTCACCACCCGGCCATCGGGGGTGAGGATCGTGATCCGGCGCTCCAGGCTCTGGATCTGCTTGAGCTTGACGCTGCCATGGGGCTGGTTGCGGATCACGATGGCGACCTTGCCCTCCGCTTCCGCGCTGCGCAGCAGACCAGCGGGGTCGGCGGCCGGCACACCCCGCACATCCACCGTCACCGTGACGGGGCGCAGGGCGCCGGTGGCGGTGGCCACTGCACCGCTGAGCTTGGGCCCCCACAGCACTCCACCGGCCGCCAGAAGGACGGCGGCACCGGCGGCGAGATCCACGACCGACCAGTTGCGGCTGGTTTTGGGAGAGGAGGTCATGGCGTGAGGAAAGTCCGCGAAGTGTAAGCAGCCCGGCCCGGGGACACCAGCCGCCGGAGAGGGTCAGTTCTGCAACCCCTCCAGCAGCCGGTCCACCGACCGCAGGGTGCCGGCCAGTCCGTTGCCGCCTTCCGTCTCAAGGGCCGCGTCCTGCTCCTCGCCATCGGGACGATGGTCGAAGCGGGCCACGGCCCGGTAGCCATCGGGGTCGAGGCGGTAGAGCTCCCAGTCGTGGGGGTAGCAGCGGCGCAGGGCGCTGGCGGGGCGGGGGATCAGGGCGTAGGCGGCGCTCCAGAGGGAGAGGAAGCCCCGCCGGCGCTGGCGGGCCACGCTGCCGATTCCCACGGCGGCATCCTCAAGGCTGGCATTGATCAACACCACCGGGCCCTGATAACCCTCGCAAAGGGTCTCCACCTCCTCGTATTCCGCCTGGCTGGCCCCCACCAGGAGCAGCAGCGGCGCTTGGTTCGTTGGCTCGGCAGTTGGTCCGGCAGTTGATCCGGCAATTGGTTCAGCCTGCTGCCGCCGGCGTTGGTCGCTGAAGCTGGCAATGTGGTCGGCGAGTTCGGGCCCATCGCGGCGGGCCAGGGCAGTGGCGCCCGCATCGGCAAACAGCAACCGGAAGGGCAGCTCATCGGCCTTCAGGGCTGCCCCGAGCCTCAACACCACGGGCATCAGCCGCAGGCCTTCGAAACGCAGTTCCAGGGTCCAGCGGCCCTTGGCATCGGCAGCCAGGGCCGCCCGTAGGGCCTCCAGGGCTTCGGCTTCGGCCGTTCGCAGATCGGGGGGGAGCATCCAGGCCATCACACCGAGTTCGGACCCTAATGGCGCTACCGCCGAGTTCAGCGCCCCTCTAGAGATGGCTGGGATCCTGCCGCCGCATGGCTCGCGCCAGGGCCTCCGGCACGGCATCGAGGTCCAGGTCGTTCAACCAGGGTCCGAGGCTGATTCGCAGGCCGCTGGTCGCCTCGGCATCGCTGTAGCCCATGGCCTGAAGCACGGGGCTAGCCCCACCCAGGGGGCCTCCGGAGCCGCTGCTGCAGGCGGAACCACTGCTCACCGCCAAACCCTCCTGCGCCAGGTGGCGCACCAGTTGCCGGCCCGCCAATGCCACCCCCCCAGGAGTCGACAGCAGCAGGCTGATGTGGTGGGGCAGCCGGCCGTCGGGGTCGGTGGGCTCCGGGCCACTCAGCCGCACCCCTGGCAGCTCAAGGAGCCGCTGCAGCAAGCGATCACGGCGGCTGCTGAGGGGATCCCGCTGGCCATGGCGCTCCAGGCGGTCGGTGGCCTCCACCACGGCTTGGGCAAAGCCTGCCGCGAGCACTACCGGTTCAGTGCCGCCCCGCAGGCCCGCCTCCTGCGGGCCGCCCTGCTGGGGGCTCAACCGGTGCCCCCGGCGACGGAGCAACAGGCCACTGCCCCGCGGGCCTTGTAATTTATGGGCCGTGCAGGTGAGCAGCTCCACCGGCAGGGAAGCAAAGCCAACGGGCCGATGGCCCACCACCTGCACCGCGTCGACGTGGAGGGGAACCCCAGCCGCTCGGCATAGGGCACCGGCAAGCGCCAGCGGCTGAAGACTGCCCACCTCGCTTTGGCCCCAGATCAGCGACACCAACCGGGTGGGAGGGGTGAGCAGGGCCTGCAGGGCCTCAAGCTGCAGCACGCCCCGCCGATCCACCGGCACCTCCGCCACCGTCCATCCCTGCCGGGCCAGGTGCGCGGCGGCGGCCAGGGTGGCGGGATGTTCCACCGCCGAGATCACCAGGCGCCCAGGTTCCAGCAGCTGGGCGGTGCACCGCAGAGCCAGATGGATCGATTCGGTGGCCCCGGAGGTGAAGATCAGTTCTTCTGAGCTGGCACCGAGGCGATCGGCCAGCACCTGGCGGCTGCGTTCCAGGCATTCGGCTGCCGCCAGCCCTGGGCCGTGGAGGCTGGAGGGATTCGCCCACGCCGTGGCCTGGGCCTTGGCCATGGCCTCCAACACGGCCGCACTGGGGGGTGAAGTGGCACAAGCATCGAGATAGCCCCTCAGGCCGAAGCCAGGTTCAGGGCTGGTCATCACGGCTGGGGGGACGCTGGGCGCGATCGGCGGCGGTGGCGCTGGCCAGGGCCACCAGTTCATCGAGGGAGCGACCCTCCAGCAGGGCCGCCACCCGGGCGCGGGCCTCGGCACTGGGGCAGGCCTCAGGACGCACACAGCCATTGCCACAGACGGTGGCGCAATCGATGGCGCTCTCCGCGGCACTGGGGGCAGCGGAGGTGCTTGCGGTGCTCCATTCAGGGGCGACCTCCGGGGCGACCCCGATCGCTTCGCTACCCCCTGCGTCAGGGGCGGACTCCTCCAGCTGCACGCCCAGCAGGGCTGGCACCAAAACGCCATCGAAGACGGCTTCGGCCGGTCCGGTCATCACCACGGGCTGGCCCTCGCCATGCCATTCGATCCAGAGGGCACCCCCCGGCAGGTCGAGCTGAGCCCGGTTGTCGCAGAGCCCGAGCCGATGGCAGGCCACCAGGGTGGCGCAGGCGCCGGTGCCGCAGGCCAGGGTCGGGCCCGCCCCCCGTTCCCAGACCCGCATCACCAGATGGTCCGGGGCCAGAACCTGCACGAAATGCACGTTGGTGCGGGCTGGGAATGCCGCATCCACCTCCAGGGCAGCACCCAGGCGCTCCAGGTCCACCGCCTGCACATCGGCCACCGGAATCACCACATGGGGATTGCCCATGCCGGCGGCGGCCACCGCAAATCGCTCCCCTGCCACCTCCAAGGTTCCCTGGGGCAGGCCGGCCGCCCCTAGCGGCAGGGTGGTGGGTACGTCGGGGGGCTCGAGGAAGGGCGGCCCCATGTCGACCCGGATGGCGCCATCGGGCCGAAGTTCGGGAACGATCCGGCCGGCCAAGGTCTCCACCTGCCAGACCCGACCGGGGCCGTCACCATCGTTGTCTGCGAGGAAGCGGGCCAGGCAGCGGATGCCATTGCCGCACATCTCCGGTTCCGTGCCATCGGCATTGAAGATCCGCATCCGCAGCTCACCCCCCTGGCGGGGAGGCAGGGCGAGGATCACGCCGTCGGCACCCACCCCGAAGCGACGGTCGCAGAGGCGTTGCACCAGCTCAGGGGTGAGACCGAAGGCGTTCTCGCTGTCCTCCAGGCTGCGGCCATCGAAAAGGAGGAAATCATTGCCGAGTCCCTGATATTTGCTGAACTGGAGCACCGAACCTTGGGCCGCTAGGGCCGATCCTATGCAGAGCTTCTTCGAGCAACGCACCCCCCGCCTCGATACCTCCTCCCCGAGCGTGCGTCATCTGCAGGATCTGATCCGCACCCGCAGCCTGGTCCACATCGAGCTCACCGGCGGCCAGACGGTGACCGGCACGATCAAGTGGCAGGACCACCAGTTCCTGGCGATCCGTCAGGACCCGACCCTCCCCCTGGTCCTGATCAACCGTGAGATGGTGCTGCTGCTGCGCGGACTGGGTTGAAGCGATCGCCCGGCTGTGGCATCGGGATGAGGCACCGGGCTGTGGCACGATCGGGCTGGCCCTGTTCAATTAATCCGTGACCGAAGCGAGCCGGTATCGGCCCGAACTGATCGAATCCCGCTGGCAGCAGGCCTGGGCTGATCAGGGTCTCGACCGAACACCCGAAAACGATGGCGGGAAAACGTTTTACGCCCTTTCGATGTTTCCCTATCCGTCGGGAAACCTGCACATGGGCCATGTGCGCAATTATGTGATCACCGATGTGATCGCCCGCTCGGCCCGGATGCGCGGCCACCGGGTGCTCCATCCGATGGGCTGGGATGCCTTCGGTCTGCCGGCCGAAAACGCGGCGATCGAGCGGGGCGTCGAACCGGGCGACTGGACCGACCGCAACATCGCCGCCATGCGCCTGCAGCTGCAGCAGCTGGGCCTCTCGATCGACTGGGATCGGGAACTGACCACCTGCCACAGCGATTACTACCGCTGGACCCAGTGGTTGTTTCTGCAATTCCTCGAGGCGGGCCTGGCCTACCGCCGTGAGGCCACCGTCAACTGGGACCCCGTTGACCAGACCGTGCTCGCCAACGAGCAGGTGGATGGCGAGGGTCGCTCCTGGCGCTCCGGTGCCCTGGTGGAGAAGCGCCAGCTGCGCCAGTGGTTCCTGAAGATCACGGCCTACGCCGACCAACTGCTCGACGACCTGCCGAAGTTGGCCGGCTGGCCGGAGCGGGTGCGCACCATGCAGGCCAATTGGATCGGGCGCTCCAGCGGCACCGAGCTGGATTTTGAGTTGGTGGATGGCCAGGGGCAGGCCAGCGGTGAGTCCATCACCGTCTTCACCACCCGGGCCGACACCGTGTTTGGCGTGAGCTACGTGGTGCTGGCGCCGGAGCACCCCTTGGTGAAGCGCCTGACCACCCCTGACCAGGCCACGGCGGTGGAAGCTTTCTGCGACCTGGTGAGTCGCCAGAGCGAGCAGGAGCGCACCGCCGAGGACAGCCCCAAGCGCGGCGTACCGATCGGCGCCATGGTGCGCAACCCGGCCACCGGTGCATTGGTTCCCCTTTGGATCGCCGACTACGTGCTGGCCGAGTACGGCACCGGCGCCGTGATGGGCGTGCCCGCCCACGACCAACGGGATTTCCTCTTCGCCCGTCGCTACGAACTGCCCGTGCGGCAGGTGATCATCCCCGAAGGCAGCGATGAACACGCCTACGCGGGCGGCGCCTGGACCGAAGCCGGCATCCTGATCCATTCGGGCCGCTTCAATGGCCTCAGCAGCGCCGCAGCGAAAAAGGCGATCACGGCCGCTGCTGAAGCGGAAGGATGGGGGCGCGGCAAGGTGCAATACCGGCTCCGCGACTGGCTGATCTCCCGCCAGCGCTATTGGGGCTGCCCCATCCCGGTGATCCACTGCGAGTCCTGCGGGGTGGTGCCGGTGCCGGCGGAGCAACTTCCGGTGGAATTGCCCCGCCAGGTGGCCTTCAGTGGCAAAGGGGCTTCACCTCTAGCCCAGCTGGAGGAATGGGTGAATGTGGCCTGCCCCTGCTGCGGCCAGCCCGCCCGCCGCGAAACCGACACCATGGACACGTTCATGTGTTCCAGTTGGTATTACCTGCGCTACAGCGATCCCCATAACCGTTCGCTTCCGTTTGAGCGAAGCCAGGTTGATCGCTGGCTGCCGGTGGATCAATACGTGGGCGGTATCGAGCACGCCATCCTGCACCTGCTCTATTCGCGCTTTTTCACCAAGGTGCTGCGCGATCGCGGTTTGTTGGGCTTCGATGAACCCTTTTCGCGATTGCTCACCCAGGGCATGGTGCAGGGAATCACCTACAAGAATCCCCACAGCGGCAAGTACATCGCCCCGGGCGATGTGACCGATGCCACCGATCCCCGCGACCCGAAGACGGCCGAAGTGCTGGAGGTGTTCTACGAAAAAATGTCCAAGTCGAAGTACAACGGCGTTGATCCGGCCTCGGTGATCGATCGCTACGGCGCCGATACGGCCCGCATGTTCATCCTGTTCAAGGCACCGCCCGAGAAGGATCTCGAATGGGATGACGCCGATGTGGAGGGCCAGTTCCGCTTTCTGCAGCGCCTTTGGAGGCTGGTCGAAGCCGCCGCCAACCGGGATCTGCGCCTGGAGGCAACGGCGGCCGCCGGCCCAACCCCGTTCAGCGACCTCAGCCCCGCCGAGCGCGAGCTCCGCCGCGCCGTGCACACCGCTATCAGCGCCATCAGCGATGACCTCAGCGGCGATTACCAGTTCAACACGGCCGTTTCGGAGCTGATGAAGCTCAGCAATGCGATGGGCGAGCACCTGGAGGCGGCCAGCCCTGCAGTGGCCAACGAAGCCCTGGCCACCCTGCTCACTCTGCTGGCCCCCTTTGCGCCCCACCTGGCCGAGGAGTTCTGGCAGAAACTCGGCGGCTCGGGCAGCATCCACCGGCAGCACTGGCCCGTGGCCGACCCCACCGCCCTGGTGCGCGACACCATTCCCCTGGTGATCCAGATCAAGGGCAAGGTGCGCGGCAACCTGGAGGTGCCGGCCGATGCCGACAAGGCCACCCTTGAGAAGCTCGCCCTAGAGAGCGAGGTGGCCGCCCGTTGGCTGGAGGGCAAGGCGCCGAGCCGGGTCATCGTGGTGCCCGGCAAGCTGGTCAACCTGGTGCCCTGAGACGAGGCGCGATGGCTGATCCCACTCCCCATGATTCCGGCAGCACCGATTCAGGTGCCGTGGAAAAACCCGGCGCCGCGGACAGTGACCCCCGCCGGGCCGCCCTGATCGCCTCGCTCCAGCAGCGTTTCGCGGCCGCCGAGGCCAGGGGCGATGCCGAAGCCAAGCAAGCCCTGTTCCGCGAAGCGGTGTACCTCAACCTTCCCCCCCAGCTTTGGCAGGGTGGGGAGGGGCATTCCGCCGGCTAATGGCCCCAAAAGGGCTGGGCTTCAGGCCAGGTCGCCATCGAGCCGGCGCAGGGTGTCGGCCACCTGATGGCGCAGGGTTTGAAACGCCGCCGACAGCCTCAGATCATGGAGGTTGTCCTTGTTGAGCTCCACCGTGAGGCTCTCGACAATCCGACCCGGACGGGGCGCCAGGATGTGAACCTGCTGGGCGAGCAGCAGCGCCTCGTCGATGTCGTGGGTGATCAGCAACACCGACAGGCCGGTGCGGCGCCAGAGACCGTGCAAAAACTCCTGCATCGATTCACGGATCTGTAGATCGAGGGCTCCAAAGGGTTCATCCAGTAGAAGCACCCTGGGATCGGCGGCAAGGGCACGGGCGATCGCCACCCGCTGCTGCATGCCGCCGGAGAGTTCGCGCGGCAGGCGACGGGCCGCATCGGCCAAACCCACCACCTCGAGATAGAAGCCGGTGCGTTCGCGGATCTCGGAGCGGCTCAGTCCCTGCAGCTCCATGCCGAAGGCCACGTTCTGGGCGGCCGTGAGCCAGGGGTAGAGGCTGTACTTCTGGAAAACCATGCCGCGATCGGACCCTGGGCCCCGGACCGGTTGGCCATCGAGGTGAATGCTGCCGCTGCTGGGCTTCTCCAGGCCTGCCACCAGCCGCATCAGGGTGGACTTACCGGATCCGGAGCTGCCCAGTAGGGCCAGAAACTGGCCGGTGTGCATGGCCAGGCTGATGCGATCGAGGACCAATTGGCCATGATTGCCAGTACCAAAGCGCTTGCAAACCGAATCAAGAATAAGATTCATGGTGGGTCAATTGGCCCAGGCGCAGGCGCGACGCATCAGCAGACGAAAACTCAGATCGATCATCAGGCCGATCAGGCCGATCACGATCAGACCCAGAAAGATCTGATCGGTGCGAAGAAAACGCTGGGCCAGGGTGATTCGCTTTCCAAGCCCACTGTCGGCGGCGACGAGCTCGGCCACGATCACCAGATTCCAGGCGGCCGCCATGTTGATGCGAAAGGCATCCAACACCTGCGGTGCGATAAAGGGGGTGATCACCCGCAGCAGCAAATCACGCTGTTTACCGCCGAGGGTGAGGGCAGTTTCGAGCAATTCACGCGGCACGAATTTCACCGCATCCATAATCATCAACGTGTTGAAGAAGAGGGTGCCGATGAAGATCAACAGCACCTTCGGTAGCTCCCCCAGGCCGAAATAGATGATCAACAGGGGGATGAAGGCTGGTGCTGGCATGTAGCGCAACAGCGCCAGCAGCGGCTCCAACAGGCGGCAGAGGGTGGTATTGAAACCCATGGCGATCCCAAGCGGCAGGGCCACCAAGGCTGAAAGGCCAAAGCCCGCCAAAACCCGCATGACGCTGGCGGTGATGTCGGACCAGAGGTCGCCACTCGCCGCTTCTTCTTGCCCCGCGGCCAGCACTGCCGCGGGGGTGGGAAGAAACAGCTTGTCGACCAGCTGCAGCCCAGACACCAATGCCCAGAGGCCAAACACCAGGGCGATGCCGGCTACCCCAAGCGACCAGGGGTGGAGCATCAGGGGGCGCAGGCGCCGAAACATGGCTGGTTTAGTTGGCGTCATTCACGAACTTCGGATCGAACAGCCCCTCGAGCTTCGGTGCGGTCTTGGCCAGACCCACCGCCTGGAGGAAGCCGCTGATCTGCTCGGCGGCGAAGGGCAGGGAGGTCATCGTGGTGCCGGGCTTCATCACCTGGCGGTTCTGGTCAAGGGTGTAGATCGTGGTGCCGGCGTCATAGGCC
>JBAXOO010000046.1:0-8862 GCA_037133235.1 Cyanobium sp. ELA507 | reverse complement strand
TGAAGTCGGTCGATGCCGATCCGGTGGTGCTCAGTTGCGAGCAGATCCAGGGCCTCCTGCCCCACCGCTACCCCTTCGCCCTGGTCGACCGGGTGATCGCCCATGAACCGGGTCGGATGGCGGTGGCGATCAAGAATGTGAGCGTCAACGAACCCCAGTTCCAGGGCCATTTCCCTGGACGCCCCCTGATGCCCGGTGTGCTGATCGTGGAGGCCATGGCCCAAGTGGGGGGCCTGATCGTGACCCAGATGCCCGACCTGCCCAAGGGCCTCTTCGTGTTTGCCGGCATCGATGGGGTGCGCTTCCGCCGGCCGGTGGTGCCCGGAGACCAGCTGCGGATTACCTGTGAGCTGCTCAGCCTCAAGCGCAAACGGTTCGGCAAGGTCAAGGCCGAGGCCACCGTTGATGGCGAGCTGGTGTGCTCCGGCGAGCTGATGTTCTCCCTGGTCGACTGAAGCAATGACGAGCACAGCCCTGGCGACATCGGTGCATCCAACGGCGGTCGTTGATCCCGCCGCCCAGCTGGGCGCCGGCGTGGTGATTGGCCCCTATGCCGTGATCGGCGGCGAGGTGGAGATTGGCGATGGCTGCCGCATCGGCCCCCATGTGGTGATCGATGGCCGGGTGCGGATGGGCCGAGACAACCGCATCTTTCCTGGCGCCTGCATCGGCCTCGAACCCCAGGATCTCAAGTACAACGGCGCCCCGACCGAGGTGGTGATGGGCGATGGCAACGCCATCCGCGAATCCGTCACGATCAACCGGGCCACCCATGAGGGGGAGCAGACCCGTCTGGGCAGCGGCAACCTCTTGATGGCCTACAGCCACCTTGGGCACAACTGCCACCTGGGCGACCGCATCGTGATCGCCAATGGGGTGGCGGTGGCCGGCCACGTGGTGATCGGCGACCGGGCCGTGATCGGCGGGGTGCTGGGCATTCACCAGTTCGTGCACATCGGCAGCCTGGCGATGGTGGGGGGCATGAGCCGCATTGACCGTGACGTGCCCCCCTTTACCCTGGTGGAAGGCCACCCGGGCCGGGTGCGGGGCCTCAACAAGATCGGCCTGCGCCGCAGCGGCCTGGCCGAGCGGGAGGGGGGCGCCGAGCTGCGCCAACTCCAGGAGATCTGGAACCTCCTCTACCGCAGCGACCGGGTGCTGAGCGAAGCCCTCGCCGAAGCCCGCAACCAGCCCCTGCTGCCGGCCGCCGCCGAGCTCTGTGGCTTCCTGGAGGCCTCGGTGGGCCCAGGGCGCCGCGGTCCCCTCCCGCCGCCGCGCTGATGGTGCGCCTGCTGGTGAGCACCGGGGAGGTGTCCGGTGACCTGCAGGGCAGCCTGCTGATCTCAGCCCTGCACAGGGAGGCGGCCAAGCGCGACTTGCCCCTGGAGGTGGTGGCGCTTGGGGGCCGGCGCATGAAGGCCGCCGGCGCCGAGTTGATCGCCGATACCTCTGGCCTGGGGGCCATTGGCCTCTGGGAGGCGATCCCGCTGGTGCTGCCCACCCTGAAACTCCAGGGCCGGCTGCGGAGCTGGCTGCGCCAGAACCCACCCGATGGCGTGGTGCTGATCGATTACATGGGGGCCAACGTGAACCTGGGACTGCGTCTCAAACGCACCTACCCCAAGGTGCCAATTGCCTATTACATCGCCCCCCAGGAATGGGCCTGGCGCATGGGGGATGGCGGAACCACCCGCCTGATCGGCTTCACCGATCGGATCCTGGCCATCTTTCCGGAGGAGGCCCGCTTCTACGCCTCCCGCGGCGCCCAGGTCACTTGGGTGGGCCATCCCCTGATCGATACCGTGGCCCACCTGCCGACCCGGGCGGAGGCGCGCCAGCGGCTGGGACTGCCTGAAGCAGCACCGGTGCTGCTGCTGCTGCCCGCCTCCCGGCCCCAGGAGCTGCGCTACCTCCTGCCGGAGATGGTGGCGGCGGCGGCGGTGCTGCAGCAGCGCCATCCCAACCTGGAGGTGCTGCTTCCCAGCGGGTTGGAAGGGTTTGAGCCGGAGCTGGACCGGGCCGTGGCCGCGGCCGGCCTGCGGGCGCGAGTGATCCCCGCCAGCCAAGCCGATGCCCTCAAACCGGACATCTGCGCTGCCGCCGATGGGGCCGTGACCAAATCGGGCACCGCCAATCTGGAGCTGGCCCTGCGGGGGGTGCCCCAGGTCACCGGTTACCGGGTCAGCCGCCCCACGGCCCTGGTGGCCCGCCACCTGCTGCGCTTCCAGGTGGCCCACATCTCACCGGTCAACCTGGTGCTCGATCAGCGGCTGGTGCCCGAACTGCTCCAGGAGGAGTTCATCGCCCCCAAAATCGTGGCGGCGATTGAGCCGCTGCTGCAGGCCGGTGGGGCCGAGCGGGAGTCCATGCTGGATGGCTACCGGCGGCTGCGCCAGTCCCTTGGTGAACCCGGGGTCACCGGGCGCGCGGCCTCCGCCATCCTGGATCAGGTCCAGCAAGCCCAACCATGCGCGTGATCAACAAGCCCCTGCCCTCGCCGCCGGATGAGGACGGTCAAGTCATGGCCGCGGCCCGCCACCCCTGGCACCCCAGACGCTGGTCTGGGGCATCGCTGCTGGGCCTGCTGATGGCCCTGCTGCTGCTGCTCACCCCGCTGGCCCCCGCCCAGGCCGCCACCGAAGAGGCCGTGCTGGCGGGAGGCTGTTTCTGGTGTCTCGAACACGACCTGGAGGAGCTGAGCGGGGTGCTGGATGTGGAGAGCGGCTACAGCGGCGGCAAGAAGCCCAACCCCACCTACCAGGAGGTCTCCGCCGGCGGCACGGGCTACCAGGAGAGCGTGCGGGTGCGTTTTGACACCACCAAGCTGCGCTACGAGGCCCTGCTGCGCGCCTACTGGCGCAACATCGACCCCTTCGACGGCGGGGGGCAGTTCTGCGACCGCGGCGATTCCTACCGGCCGGTGATCTTCACCAACAGTGCCAACCAGGCGGTGGAGGCCCGCAACAGCCTGGTGGCGGCAGCCCGGGAGCTGGGCAAACCGGCCACCGCCATCAAGGTGGCGGTGCGGCCCCTGGCGAAGTTCTGGCCGGCCGAGACCTATCACCAAAACTATGCGCGCCGCAACGGCCTGCGCTATCGCTACTACCGCTGGGCCTGCCGCCGCGACCAACGCCTTGATGCGGTGTGGGGTGCACGGGCCCGCCAAGGCGTGCGCTGGACCAGCCCCGGCGGGGCCGCCGCTGGTGCCGGGGCCCCGACAGCCACCGCCATGGCCCCAGCAGCTCCAGCCGCCGTGGCCAGCAGCCCCGCAGCCGGCCCCACCCAACAACCGCCCGCAACGGCCCCTGCGCCCCTCCCGGTGGGGGGTCGCTGATCCAATCCCCCCCGCCCCGATGGCCCAAGGGCCAATTCCAAGGAAAAACGGATGAAGCCCTGGGCCAGGATGGCGGCAAATTCCTGATCTGACCGCGATTTTCGGGCCCTACGACCCCGATTAAGCCAGTTAGCGTAGGGGGGTTGTCTGCGCCGTCCATGTATGTATCTGCTGACCATCCGTGACGGTCTGCAGACCCGTCACATCGGTCCCTACGCCACGCCCCAGCAAGCTGCTGCCCACCTCGACCAGCTGCTCCAGCGTTACGGCGAAAGGGCCCGCTGGCAGATCCACCAGCTCGAAGCCCCCGGCGAGCTCAGCCAGAGCCAGCCGATCACGTCGAGCACACCGGCCTCCGTGGTCGCCGCCTGAAGCCCTTGGGATCGGGCTTTTAGGAGCGCGGCGGGGCCCCGGGATAGCCGCGCCGCAAGCCGCTTTCAATCATCAGGCCCACGCCGGCGTTGATAATGATCAGTCCGAGGGTGCCGTACCAGAACCAGGGGCCCGCATCGGGCACCGCCGGCAGGCGTTCCGAGGCGGCCGCCGTGAGGCTTGCCCAGGTCTGGATGCCCTTGCGGATCACCGCCTCCCCGAACAGACAGAGACCGGCGGGCAGCAACAGCACCCCCAGCTGGGCCTTGAGATACCAGCGGATCTTCTGGGCGGGCATCGGCAGTCAACCGGCGACCGGGCCAACCTAGGGTCCGCCCTTCGCCAAGGGCCCTTGGCCCAACCAGGGCTTCGCCCTAGGGCCTTGCTCAGGCGGGTGCGCCAGCCTTGATCCAGTGCACCAGGGTGCGCACCCCAAAGCCCGTCGCGCCGGCAGGATCGGCGCCCCGCCCCTTGTCGCTCCAGACGGTGCCGGCGATGTCGAGGTGGGCCCAGGGCAGGGCCTTGGGCAGGAAATCCTGGAGGAAAAGGGCCGCGGTAATCGAACCGCCGGGCCGGGGGCCGGTGTTCTTGAGATCCGCCAGGGCACTCTTGAGGCCCTCCTTGTAGGAGGCCCGCAGCGGCATCCGCCAGAAGGCCTCCCCCTCCGCCTGACCGGCCGCCAGCAGGGCCTCCGCCAAGCCGTCGGTGTTGGACCAGAGGCCGGCGATCTCCTCCCCCAGGGCAATCACACAGGCGCCGGTGAGGGTGGCGAGGTCCACGATCGCGTCGGGTTCGAGCTTGCCGGCATAGACCAAGGCATCGGCCAGGGTGAGGCGGCCTTCGGCATCGGTGTTGTTGATCTCGATCGTCTTGCCGTTGGAGGCGGTGAGGATGTCACCGGGGTGGATCGCGCCGCCACTGATCATGTTTTCGCAGCTGGCCACGATGGCGTGCACCTCCACCCCCGCAGGGCGGATCTGGGCGATGGCCCGCATGGCCCCGAGCACGGCCGCGCTGCCCCCCATGTCGTATTTCATCATGTCGATCTGGGAGCCGGCCACCTTGAGGTTGTAGCCGCCGGAATCGAAGGTGAGCCCCTTGCCCACCAGCGCGACCCGGCGGGTGGGGGAGGCCGGGCGATAGGTGAGGTGGATGAACTTCGGCGGCAAATCCGAACCCTGGGCCACCCCGAGGTAGGCCCCCATGCCGAGGGCCTCACATTCGGCCCGCTCCAACACCTTGAGCTCCAGGCCGAAATCGGTGGCGATCGTGGCGGCGATGGCCGCCAGGGCGGCCGGGGTGGCGATGTTGGGCGGTGCCGCCACCAGCTCCCGAGCCAGCTCCACCCCGGCGCAGAGGCCATCGAGCGATGCGAGGGCGGCTTCCGCCTCGGCCGGCAGGCCCAGCAGGGTCACCTCGGCGGGTTTGGGCTTGGGTTCGGGCTCACTGCGGAAGCGCTGGTCGCTGTAGAGGGCCAGCCGGATGGCCTGGGCCATGGCAGTGGCAGCGGCGGCCGGCTCCAGGCCCTCCACGGGCAGGGCCAGCGCCAGGGAGGTAACCCCGGCGGCGGCCGCGGCCCGGGCGACGGCCGCCGTGGCGGCCCGCAGGGCCAGCCCATCGAAGCCGGCCGGTTCCCCCAGGCCCACCAGGATCACCGTGGCGGGGCGCCCATCGAGCCGGTGCAGGCTGATCAGGTCCCCAGGCCGGCCCTTGAAGCGGCGCTGCTCCAGCAAGGCCGGCAGATCGGGGCCCAGCAACCCCTGGAGCTGGCTCCGCAGCGGCTGGTGCTCCGCATCGCTGAACAGCCCCACCGCCAGGGTGTCGCCCTGCCAGCCCTCGGGGAGCTCCCCAGCGGGGCCCAGGGCGGTGGTCAGACAGCGGAAGTCCATGCGCGCGGCAGCCGTCGGGGGGGCCGTGATCGTAGCCAGGGCGGGGCAAGGCTCAGGGCAAATCGGCGGTGAAGGGGGTGGCCCAGCGCCCGCGGGTTTCCTTGTTGAAAGGTGGGAGCCAATGGCGGATCAGCTCCTGCTCAAGCGCCCGCCGCGCCGCCGGCGCCGGGGGCACATCAGACCAGAAGCGGATGCTCAGCTGCGGCGCCAAATCAGCCTTGCGCAGCGCTTCGCTATAGGCCGCCAGGTAGCTCTTGCAATCGTGGTCGCCCTTCCAGCGGAGATCGGCGCGACCGGTCTCCCCCACGTAGAGGAGCAGGGGTTCGCAGAGCTGGGGCGGCCGATCGAGCACGAGATACACCGCCGCCCCCTGGTGGGGAGCCGCGGGCCAGCGCCAGAAGGAAAGGCTCTGGGCCTCCAGGGCGAGGGGATCGAAGGCCAGGGCGGCCGAGTTGAGGGCCGGGGATGCAAACAGCAGCCCCTGGCTTTCCCCCGGCGCCGCGGCCTCCCGCCGGAAACGGGGACCCTGGTGGGCCGCCAACCGGTCCTGCCAAGCGAGCAGCTGAGCTCGCAGCAGCGGCGGCGGCAGGGGGCCCGCCCCGTCGGCCGTCGCCTCGCCGTTGCCGGCGGTGAAGAGATTCCCCTGGCGGGGCGGGAGCCGGCCGCCGCTCACACCGGGGGACGCCCGCTGGGCAGGGTGGCCCCCCCCGGCGGCGGGATGGCGCGGGATCGGGATGGGGGAGGAAGGTCCGGACCGGCAGGGCCCGGCAGGAAGGAGACCCGGCCAATCCACTGCTCCAACACGGCCGGCGGCAACACAAGCCGCTCCCCCAGGTCGGCGAGATCGCGGAAAGGGGCGCGGGCCCGTTCCCGCAGCAGCCGGCTGACCCGCTCGGAGCTCAGGCCTGGAAGGCGGGCCAACTGGGAGGGGCCGGCCTGGTTGACCGGCACCGCAGCAGGAGATGCGGGTAGATCCCCGGCGCCATACCAGCGGAAAACGAGCAGGGGCTGCCAGCAATGGAGGGTGGCCTCCTCGACCTGCAACACCTCCCGCAGGTCCTCGGGTCCACTGAGCTGCACGCCCCCCGCCTGGAGGCGAACCAGCAGATCGACCTGGGCGGCGGTGCAGCCGGGCAGCCGGGCCCAGTCGGCTGCGGTGGCCCTGTTCACGTCCAGGCGCCAGCCCAGAGCGGCGGCATGGCGCACCTCCATTGGATTCTGGAGCCGCAAGCCGGGGTTCTGGGCCAGCTTGAGGGCCAGCAAGTCGCGCTCCACCTGCTCGCGGTGGTCGGGCTCGCTGTGGTCGGGGGGTGCGAGGGGATCGGCCCCACCTCCGCCATGGCCAACAGGAGTAGCGCCAGCGGCACTGAGGCCAGCGGCATCAAGGCCAGCGGCGAAAGCCGGCGGGACGGTTGGGGGCGCCTTGATCTGGCCGCTGGCGATCAGCAGGCGCCGGGCTAGGGGATCCAACCAGTGGCGCCTGGCCATGGCCCCCCAGCTTCCGTGCACAACGGCCCTGAAACTAGCGGCGATCGGGGATGGGGGGCCAGTCCCATCAGGGCAAGTCCAGCAAACCCAGTTGCAGGGCACGCGCAACGGCATGGGTGCGATCCCGGGCCGAGAGCTTCACCAGCAGGCGGCTCATGTGGGTCTTCACCGTGTCGACACTCAGGATCAGCCGCTCGGCGATCTCCTTGTTGTTGTCGCCCTGGGCCGCCCCCGCCAGCACCTGAAGCTCCCGCTGGCTGAGGCGGGGGAGGCTCTCCCCCGGCCGCCGCCAGAGCGCCTCAAGGCTGCGGTCGATCACCTGGCCGCCGTGGCAGATGGTGCGGATCGCGGCCAGTTCGCCGCCGGCCCCGAGCCCCGCATCCCGCAGCACGCCATCGCAGCCGGCCGCGATCGCCTCCCGGGCCCGGCTGCGGATGGCGTTGCGGGACACCAGCAGCAGCACCCGGGTGCGGGGATGGTCCCGCTTCACCTGCAGGGTCAGCTCCACGCCACAGCCCCGTTCCAGACCTTCGCTCACCACCAGCAGGTCCGGCTGATGGCACGCCACCTTGGCCAGCCCCTCCTCCGCCGTGGTGACGGCCCCCAGGATTCCCTCCGGCCGGGGCGCCGCCCGCACCACTGCGCTCAGCAGCAGACGGCTGCCGAGGCAGTACACCTGGCTCATTTGGACCAGCTGGCTGGCAGCCAGGGCGTGGTCCGTTCGCAGCTGGGTGAGGAACGGGGTGAAGTCCACGAGGACTGCCGTGGGGGGGATCACAAGTTGTCCAGGGGATGTAGGGGAAGAAGCAGCCATCACTACCAATCGGGGCCATGAACCCCTCCACGTGCGTGGATCCGCACTCGCCGCCCCCCGGGCCCCTGATCAGAATCGAAGCCGCGATCACCCCATGCGCCCCAAGGCGCGTCTGACCATGGCCTTCTTCGACTCCGAAATCGTTCAGGACGAAGCCAGGCGGCTGTTCACCGACTACCAGCAGCTGATGCAGCTGGGGAGCGAGTACGGCAAGTTCGACCGTGAGGGCAAAAAGCTCTACATCGAACGGATGGAGGAAATGATGGACCGCTACCGGGTGTTCATGAAGCGCTTCGAGCTCTCGGAGGATTTCCAGGCCAAGCTCACCGTGGAGCAGCTGCGCACCCAGCTTGGTCAGTTCGGCATGACGCCCGAAACGATGTTCCAGCAGATGCACCAGACCCTCGAACGGATGAAGGGCCAGCTGCAGCAAGAGGGCTGAGCTTCTGGAGATTTCGCCGCATGGCCCTGCTGATGCGCGCGCGCCAAGGCCATCGCCCATCGGCACCGTGCTGCACGACTGGGGCACAGCGGAGTGAGGATCCTGGCTACCCAGCCCGGTGATAACGGCGAATGGGGCCACCCGGGAACCCATCCCCGTCGATGGCCCGGATCGAAGCGACGGCGCTGCCTACGATCCGGCTGTCGATTCCCGGGGTTCCGGTTATCCATGGTTGAACAGCCCGGCTCCGAACCGATCGCGGCAGGGCTCCCAGAAGCCGTGGGCCCGGCCAAGCTCGCCCCTGGAGCTCAGGCCCTAAGCGCTGGACTCCCCCCCTGGCTAGACCGCGGCCTGGCCGATCTCTTCCCGGCAGCCACGGCGCCCGAGGCGGCCGCCGACCCGGACCAGAGCCTCGCCGCCCGGCTAGCGGAGGCCGAACGCAACGGCCGGCCCCTGCGGGTGAAGCTGGGCATCGACCCCACCGGCTCCGACATCCACCTGGGCCACTCGATCCTGTTCCGCA
>JBAXOO010000045.1:0-8929 GCA_037133235.1 Cyanobium sp. ELA507 | reverse complement strand
GTGTAGTCCCGGATCGCCGGGGTGACCTCGAGGTTGCGGCCATGGATCAGCATTTTCATGGGGGGCCAGCCACCCCGCGGAATGCGGGAATCGCGGGGGCTTGGCGTGGAATCACGCTAGGAACGGTGCTCGATGGACACCAACGGCGCTGCAATCCTTTATCAACCCGCCGCTCCGGTGCCTTTCCTGAGGGCTTGGGGCTGGCAGCGGCAGATCCAGGCGCGGCTGCTGGCGGATCGATCCGGCCCCGAGGCGGTGCTGCTGCTGGAGCACGACCCCTGTTACACCCTCGGGCGTGGCGCCAGCACCGACCACCTGCGCTTCGATCCGGCCGATCCTCCGCTGCCCCTCTTCCGGATCGACCGGGGCGGTGAGGTCACCCACCATGCCCCGGGCCAGCTGGTGCTCTACCCCGTGCTGGATCTCGAGCGCCACGGGGCCGATCTGCACCACTACCTGCGGACTCTGGAGCAGGTGGTGATCGACCTCCTGGCCGACCTGGGGCTGGCCGGCGAACGCCGCGCCGGCTTGACGGGGGTGTGGCTCAAGGAGCACAAGGTGGCGGCCATCGGGGTGGGTGCCCGCCGCTGGATCAGCCAGCACGGCCTCGCCCTCAACGTCGACTGTGACCTGGCGGGGTTTGCCGCGATCGTGCCCTGCGGCCTCCAGCAGCGGCCGGTTGGCCGGCTGGCCGACTGGCGGCCGGCCAGCACCACCGCCGAGCTCGCGCCCCAGCTGCTGGAGCATGTTGCCCATCGTTTTGGACTGAACCTCAGGCCCCCAGCGCCAGGCGAGGCTCTGGAGACCATCGAGGGTGGGGATGGCCGGCTGGGATTGGGTTGATGGCTAGGGCGAAGGGTGGTAAGCCTGTCTGCGCTCTCGCCGACCCCATGCCCCCAGCCGAGATCTTCTGGTCCGGTGACAGCCGTGATCGCCAGGCCCTATCCCTCCGTCGGGACTGGTCGGCTTTGCAGGGGCTTGAGCAGCTCTGGCCGGCCCTGGAGGCGGCCCATGGGGAGGCGGTGGCCCTCGATGCCCCCCACGCACGCCCCCACGAAACCCTCAGCTATGGCCAGCTGCGCCAGCGGATCGAGGCGGCCGCCGCCGGCTTCCGCTCGCTCGGGGTGGTAGCGGGTGATGTGGTGGCGATGTTCGCCGAAAACGGACCCCGCTGGCTCCAGGCCGACCAGGGGCTGATGCGCTGCGGAGCGGCCGATGCGGTGAGGGGCAGTGCCGCGCCGCTGGACGAATTGCGATACATCCTGGTCGATTCCACCGCCATCGGCCTCGTGGTCGAATCGGTCGCCCTGCTCGACAAGCTGGCCCTCGATGGCGAGCAGCGGGGCCGGTTGCGCTTCGTGGTGGTGCTGGAGGGTGCCCCCCCGGCCGGATGGGATCCGAATCTTCCCTGCCTGGGCTGGGAAGAGCTGCTGGAGCGGGGGACCGGCCAGGTGGTCCCCTGGCCCGAGGGCGGCCCCGGGCGCCTCGCCACCCTGCTGTACACCTCCGGAACGACGGGCCAGCCCAAGGGGGTGCCCCTCACCCACGCGAACCTGCTCCACCAGCTGCGTCAGCTCGGCGTGGCCGTGGCTCCCCAGGTGGGCGACCGGGCGCTCAGCATCCTGCCCATCTGGCACGCCTATGAGCGCAGCGCCGAATACTTCCTGCTGGCCTGTGGTTGCCGCCAGACCTACACGACCCTTAAGCACTTCCGCAGCGATCTGCAGACGGTGCAGCCCCAGTACATGATCAGCGTGCCGCGGCTGTGGGAGGCCCTCTATTCGGGCTTTGAGGACGCCCTGGCCACCATGCCCCCCGCCCGCCAGCGGCTGCTGAAGCTCGGCCTGGCCAACAGCCGCCGCCTGGCCCTGCGTCGCCGCCAGGCCCTCGACCTGACCCTGGCTCCGGAACCCCTGCCGACCCGGCTGCTGGCGGGGGCTGAAGCCCTGTTGCGCTGGCCCCTGCACGCCCTGGCCGCCGCCCTGCTCTGGCCGAAGGTGCGCAGCCAGCTGGCGGGCGGTGGCTTGCGGACCGTTATCAGTGGCGGAGGAGCCCTGCCGATCCATGTGGATGCCTTCTTTGAGGCCATCGGCATCGAGCTGCTGGTGGGCTATGGCCTCACCGAAACCTCCCCGGTGCTCAGCTGCCGCCGCCCCTGGGCCAACCGGCGGGGCAGTGCCGGTCGCCCCCTGGCCGATACCGCCCTGAAGATTGTCGATCCCGAGAGCCGCCGCACCCTCGCCATCGGCGAGCGGGGCCTGGTGCTGGCCCGCGGTCCCCAGGTGATGGCGGGCTACTTCGGCAAACCCGAGGCCACCGCCAAGGCCATCGATGCCGAGGGCTGGTTCGACACCGGTGACCTGGGGCTGCTGATGGCCGATGGCAGCCTGGTGCTCACGGGCCGCGCCAAGGACACGATCGTGCTGAGCAGCGGCGAAAACATCGAGCCGGGCCCCCTGGAGGAGGCCCTGGCGGCCAGCCCACTGCTGGAGCAGGTGATGCTGGTGGGGCAGGACCGCAAGCAGTTGGGCGCCCTGTTGGTGCCCCGCAGCGAACCCCTGCAGGCCTGGGCCGCAGCCCAAGGTCTGGAGCCGCCGGTTGCCGGCGGCAGCGATCCCGCCTTGCTGCGCGCCCTCAGCCGCGAATGCAACCGGGTGCTGGCCGCCCGGGCCGGATCTCGTCCCGATGAGCGGTTGGGGGGGGTGGCCCTGGTGGAACCCTTCTCGATCGAGCACGGCCTGCTCACCCAGACCCTCAAGCAGCGCCGCGATCGCATCACCGCCCGCGATCAGGCCGCCATTGCGTCCCTCTACGGGGATGGCTGAATCTTGATGGGCTAACGCTGCATCCCCAGCGAGCCGGGTTGGGCCGGAGGGGCGGCAATCCGGCAACCGGCAGTGTTGACCGCTGAGCGAGCGGCTGACAGCCTGAAGTTTGATTTTTTCCCCCCATGGCCGACGGCAGCACCCTCACGATCAAGCGGAACATCACCGTGCGGGCCGTGGTCACGCCCCGTTGGAAGGAGGACGCCGAGCGGGAACTGGGCAACGCCATTTCCAACTTGGATCTCCAGCTCGCCCAGCTTGAGCAGGAGGGGCAGCAAGTGGTGGATCAGATCCGTCGGCAGAGCGCCAATCCCCTCGACCCCCGGGTGCAGGAGCAGGTGGCTTCGGTGCAGCAGCAGGTCGCCGGCAAACGGGCCGAGCTCGAGGAGCAGAAGGGGCAGATCCTGGAGCAGCAGCGCCAGGTGCGCGAACTCGAGTTTGAGCAGGTCGTGGAGCAGGGCCAGATCGAAAGCTTCGTGGATGTGGCCGTGGGAGACAACCTCGTGCTGAAGCTCCAAGCCGCCGTGCTGGTTCGCGACGGGGTGATCGAGGCGATCGAGACCCCCGCCTGAACTCCGGCCGAAGGCCCGTCTTGAGCGGAATCGGGGTTAGGTCCCACGTAAAATCCCGCCCATTGCCGGGACCCACCGTTGGCCAGCCACGAAATTTTCATGCCTGCCCTCAGCTCCACGATGACGGAGGGCAAGATCGTGGAGTGGCTCAAGAAGCCCGGCGACAAGGTCGAGCGTGGCGAGTCGGTGCTGGTGGTGGAGTCCGACAAGGCCGACATGGACGTGGAAACGTTCAATGGGGGCTATCTGGCGGTCGTGTTGATGCCCGCCGGAGGTACGGCGCCGGTGGGCGAAACCATCGGCCTGGTGGTGGATACCGAAGCTGAGATTGCCGAGGCCCAGGCGAATGCTCCGGTGCAGCCGGGTTCTGGGGCTGCTGCCGCAGCGGTTGTCTTCCCCACCGCCGCTCCGGTTGCGGCCCCGGCTGCGCCCGCTCCGGCGCCAGTGCCTGTTGCGGCGCCAGTCGTGGCTCCTGCTCCAGTGGCGGCTGCCGCGGTGGTCGTGGTGGCGGCCCCAGCCCCGACCGCCAATGGCCGGCTCGTGGCCAGCCCCCGGGCCCGCAAGCTTGCCCAGCAGCTGGGGGTAGCCCTTGAGGCCCTGCGGGGCAGTGGCCCCCATGGCCGCATCCAGGCCGAGGACGTGCTCGCCGCCACCGGGCAGCCGGTGAGCATTCCCCGGGTGGCGGAAGGGTCAGCCCCGGCCGTTGCGCCCGCCGCCGGCAACGGCGCTGCCCCTGCCGCCGCAGCAGCCCCCAGCGGCCAGGCCTTCGGCAGGCCCGGCGAGACGGTGGCCTTCAACACCCTCCAGCAGGCGGTCAACCGCTCCATGGTGGCGAGCCTGCAGGCGCCCACCTTCCGGGTGGGCTACACCATCACCACCGACAAGCTCGATGCCTTCTACAAGCAGGTGAAGGCCAAGGGCGTCACGATGACGGCCCTCCTGGCCAAGGCAGCCGCAGTGACGCTGGCGCGCCATCCCCAGGTCAACGCGGCCACCAGCGAGGCGGGTATGGCCTATCCCGCCTCGATCAACGTGGCGATTGCCGTGGCGATGGAGGATGGGGGCCTGATTACCCCGGTGTTGGCCGCCGCCGACCGCACCGATCTGTACAGCCTCTCCCGCAGCTGGGCCGACCTGGTGGAGCGGGCCCGCAGCAAGCAACTCAAGCCCGAGGAATACAGCACCGGCACCTTCACCCTCTCCAACCTGGGGATGTTCGGCGTCGACCGCTTCGATGCGATTCTGCCCCCCGGCACCGGCGCGATCCTGGCGGTGGCGGCCTCACGCCCCGTTGTGGTGGCCGGTAAGGATGGCTCGATCAGCGTGAAGCGCCAGATGCAGGTGAACCTCACCTGTGACCATCGCACCATCTATGGGGCCCACGCCGCCGCCTTCCTCAAGGATCTCGCCCAGTTGATCGAAACGAATCCCGAGAGCCTGGCACTCTGAGCCGCCTATCCCCCAGTTGCGGCCATGAGCAACCCGGACCCGGCGGGCGATGTGCATGGGTCCCCCGACCGCCAGGGGGATGATCCCCTCGATCAGCAGCTCTCCAGCTACTCCTTCGATCTGCCGGAGGCCGCCATTGCCCAGCGGCCGGTGGAGCCGCGTCACGCCGCCCGGCTGCTGGTGGTGCAACCGGGCGAGGGGGCCCATCACCGCACCGTGTGGGACCTGCAGGAGGAGCTACGCCCCGGCGACCTGCTGGTGGTGAACGACACCCGCGTGCTGCGGGCGCGGCTGGCCGCCCGCCGCGCCAGCGGCGGTGCGGTGGAATTGCTGGTGCTGGAGCCGGCGGACCCGCCGGCGTCCCCCGGCGACTGGTTATGTCTGGCCCGGCCCGCCAAGCGCTTGCGGGATGGGGAGTGGTTGGAGCTGGAGGCCCCGGGGCAGCCGCCCCTGGCGGTGCAGGTGCAGGGCGCCGACCCCACTAGCGGCGGCCGGATCGTGCGCTTCCCGGCGGACTGCGACCGGGCCGCCACCTTCGAACCCCTGCTGCTGCGCTATGGGGTGATCCCCCTGCCCCCCTACATCCACAGCCACGATCCGGCCGACAACGACCGCTATCAGACCCGTTATGCGGCCCGCCCCGGCGCCGTGGCGGCCCCCACCGCAGGCCTGCACCTCAGTGATGCCCTGCTGGCTGCCCTAGAGGCCCGCGGGATCGACCGGGCCTGCGTGACCCTGCATGTCGGCCTGGGCACGTTCCGGCCTGTGGAAACCGAAGACCTCAACCAATTGACGCTCCACAGCGAATGGGTGGAGGTGAGCCCGGAGCTGGTGGAGGCGGTTGCCGCCTGCAGGGCCCGGGGCGGTCGGGTGATCGCCGTGGGCACCACCAGCGTGCGCAGCCTGGAGGGGGTGGCGGCCCTGCATGGCGGGCGGCTGGAGCCCTATGCCGGCCCGGTGAACCTGGTGATCCAGCCCGGCTTCCGCTTCAACGTGGTGGAGGGCCTGCTCACCAACTTCCACCTGCCGAAGAGTTCCCTGCTGCTGCTGGTGAGTGCCTTGATCGGCCGCCGCCGCCTGCTTGATCTATATGCCGAGGCCATCGCGGCGGAGTACCGCTTCTTTTCCTATGGGGATGCCATGTGGATTGCCCCCGAGGCGATCCTGGCCGTGGCTAGGGCCCAACCCTGAACCATAAGGGCTGGTTTTGGGTCAGTGGGTGAAGCTGTAGGCGATTCCAGCCAGGACTAGGGCGACAAACACCATTTCCAAGATGTCCGGTCCGTCCTTGTTCATGGCTGGTCGAGGGTGTAGGGCTGGTCAGGATTTCGGGGAAGGGGGCAGCTTTTCGTAGCGGTCCGCCCGCGGAAGCCATAGGGCCAGCAGCAAAAGCAGGATCGAAAGGGGTTGGCCGCGATTGCTGGTGATCACCGCGAACACCGCGATCACGGCCAGAAAGCGCAGGCAGATGGCCCAGACCTCATCGCGCTCGCTGTTGGCTCGTACCACCAGCATCAGAGCGGCCAGGAGCAGAAGCAGATCCACCAGCAGATCCATGGAAGCCCGGTTCAATGGCCCTGGGTGCTTCCCACCCTAAGGGCGACACGGCGGATCGGCCCATCAAAAAGCCCCCGCTGGGCGGGGGCTGAAGGCA
The DNA here is from genome assembly GCA_037133235.1 of Cyanobium sp. ELA507. Classification (GTDB taxonomy): domain Bacteria; phylum Cyanobacteriota; class Cyanobacteriia; order PCC-6307; family Cyanobiaceae; genus Cyanobium. The sequence goes on along the minus strand of JBAXOO010000045.1, from coordinate 2,429 downwards.
CCGCAACGGGTGCCCAAGGGGCCTGGCTCAGGCCGCGGCGAGGTTGGCGGCCACGAAGTCCCAGTTCACCAACTTGTCGAGGAAGGTGCTGATGTAGTCGGGGCGACGGTTCTGGTAGTCGAGGTAGTAGGCGTGCTCCCACACATCCATGGTGAGCAGGGCCTTTTGACCATGGGCCAAGGGCAGGTCGGCGTTGCCGGTCTTGGTGACCTTGAGGGTGCCGCCATCGAGCACCAACCAGGCCCAGCCACTGCCGAACTGGGTGGCACCGGCAGCCTTGAAGGCCTCGACAAATTTGTCGAAGCCACCCAAATCGGCATCAATCTTGGCGGCAAGATCACCGCTGGGGGCCCCACCGCCGCCGGGCTTGATGCCCTGCCAGTAGAAGCTGTGATTCCAGACCTGGGCGGCGTTGTTGAACACCCCGGCTTTGCCGGCGTCTCCAGCCACGGCCAGGATGGTGTCTTCGAGGCTCTTGTCCTCCAGATCAGTGCCAGCCACCAGGTTGTTGAGGTTGTTCACGTAGCCAGCGTGATGCTTGCCGTAGTGAAACTCGAGGGTCTGGCGGGAGATGTGGGGCTCGAGCGCATCAAGGCCGTAGGGCAGCGCGGGCAGCTGGTGAGCCATGGGGAGTGTCGTGGTGGCGGAAGATCGCAACCGGAGCAGAAAGGCGCAGGTCGTGGCCGGGGGCGACGGTGGGGCCTATTGCTCCGGAACAGGCATCTTAACGAGCCTCAGCCGCCCACCTTCAGCAGTTCCACCTCAAAGATCAGGGTGGCATCCGGTGGAATCACCCCGCCGGCCCCGCGGGAGCCGTAGCCGAGGTCGGCGGGAATCACCAGTTTGCGCTTGCCGCCCACCTTCATGCCGGCCACGCCCTCATCCCAGCCCTGGATCACCTGGCCGCCGCCGAGGCGGAAGCTGAACGGACCCCGGCCATAGCTGCTGTCGAACTCCTTGCCATTGGTGAGGCTGCCGCGGTAGTTGACCGTCACGCTCTGACCGGCGACGGCCTCGGCGCCGCTGCCCACCTTGAGGTCGGTGATGCGCAGGCCGCTGGGGGTGGTGCGTTCCTTGGCGACGCTCAGTTCGCCACCCAGGGAGTTGGCGGAGGCGAGTTGAGCATCGGGACTGGCAGGGGTTTCGGGGGCCATGGTGAAGAGAAGGGGATTGGATTCGTCGGGATCGAGTTCGAGGCGGGCCACCACCGTCCCCCTGGTCACCACAGCTGCCGTCGCGGCCGGTGGGGGCGTGGAGGCCATCGCCTGGGCCGCCGCCTCCACGGTGGAGGGGGCCACCAGCTGACTCACGAAGGCCACCACCAGGCAGGCCAGGCATACCGCTGAGCTAATCAGGATGTCGCGCAAGGGAAAACGATCGCCACTAGCGCGATTCTGCCAGTGCCAGTGCCAGTGCCAGTGCCAGAGGCTCTGGGCCTGTAGGCCTGGTCAGCGGGCCGCTCAGTCGGTGCCGATGCTGCTGGCCTGCCGTTGGCGCAGTTGCTGCTCCAGCCGGTCGATGCGGCCCCGCAGTTCATCCACCTCCCGTTGGCGGGCCAGGCCCAGATCCTGCAGAAGCTGGTCGCGGTTGCGTTCCAGTTGGCGTTCGGCCTGCTGCTCCAGTTCGGGGGTTTCGCCGCGGAAGGCTTTGAGCACATCGTCGACCAGGGCAGAGGCCTGATTGGGGTCGAGGCGGCCGCTGAGCACCCAATCCTGGCTGACGTTGCGGAGGCGATCCGCCACGAGCGACGTGGTGCCGAGACCGCGCAGCAGCAGCATCTGCAGCAGATTGCCCTGATCCATGGTGGTTCTCACTGGAGGGTCCGCTGGAAGGAAAAGTGCAGACCGCGACCACGAGGTTGCCCCTCCCTAGGCTCCGGGGCCATGGGAGATGACCGGCACCTGCCACTGAATATTGCCGCCGCCGGCCCCCTGTTGCTGGCGGCGGCCGGGGGGGCGTTGGCAGGAGTCGCCCTGCCGCCTCTGGGCTTTCCACCGCTGCTCTGGCCAGCCCTGGCGGTGCTGTGGGGCCTGGCCGGTGATCCGCCCGTTCCGGCGGCTGCCGATCGACCGGCGGAGCGCCCCCTGCCCTGCAGGGGTCTGGCCTGGGGAATGGCGGCGGTGTTGGTGAGCCATCGCTGGCTGCTCTGGCTCCATCCCCTCGACTGGGTGGGGGTGCCGGGACCCCTGAGCTTGCCGGTGTGTGGTCTGTTGTGGCTCCTCTGTGGCCTGGCGGGGGGAGCTCTGGTGCAGATCTGGCTGATTCTGGTGCGCCGCTGGGATCCCCGCCGCGGAGGCACGGCGGTGGCCGCCGCCTGCCTGTGGGGCCTGGCGGAGGTTGGGTTGGCTCGGGGGCCCCTCTTCTGGATAGGCCTCGGCGGTAGCGCCCTGCCGGGGGATCGGGCCCTGGCTGGCGTGGCGGCCTTGGGT
>JBAXOO010000044.1:0-8941 GCA_037133235.1 Cyanobium sp. ELA507 | reverse complement strand
CATAGAGGCGGTTGTTGGTGGAGGTGACCCAATCGCAGAACTGATTCCACGCCGAAGCGCCGGAGCGCTGCTGGATAGTGGCGGTCATGAGATCGAGGGGGGTGTGTCAGAGCTCCCTAAAGGGAACCAGGACGGAAGGAAGGACGGCGGGTGCACCAAAAGCGAACCAGTGCCGTCGTAAGGGAGTGTAACGCAACATTGCGCTGATCGAGAAATGGCCCTGAACAGCCCCCAGCCCGAGGCCCCCAGCGCAGGGGATCCAACCGATGCAGGATCGCGGCCGCGGGGTTGCTAGGAGAATGGGGATCGGCCGCTGCGGTCGAGCCACCCCCCTCCAAGACCCTCGCGATCCCCCGCCATGGCCCCGCTGCGGTTGTTCCCTTCCTCCCGTCGCACCGGGGCCGTTGTGGTGGCATCGGCCCTGCTGCTGGCCGGCTGCGGGCCCAAGGGCCCCAGCCCGGAAGCCCAGCGCATCGAGCAGTTGGAGTTGAGGATCCAGCAACTGGAGCAGCGGCTCAACACCGTCTCCCGCGACCACACCGATGGGGCTGACCGCCAGGGCAAACCACCGGTGGGCCGGATCAAGTCGCTCACGATCCGCACCGGCAGCGAAGACGACCGGCTTCGGATCTATTGGGCCGATGGCGGCACCACCGATCTGCCCTGCACCAAGGAGCAGACCACCTTTGCCTGCGGCTGATCCTGCTCAGGCAGCCACCAGTCCGGCGGCCAGCGCGATCAGGGCCTGGGCCCACTGGGGCTCGACCGGCCACACCTCCCGGGCGGTCAAGCCCAGGGCGATTCCCTTTTCGCCATAGGCCGCCTCATTGATGAACACCGGCCACACGGGGTGCTCGCCAAGCCCCGCCGGGGGTCGGTAGGCCTGGGTGGTTCCATCGGGCCTCAAGAAGAGGGGATCCCCGGGCCGCAGGGGCTGCCAGTCGCGGTGCTGGCGGAGGGGATGGATCAGGGCGGCAGGGGAGCCATCGGGTCGGCGCGGCAGGTCGAGGCTGGCCAAGTGGCGGTGCACCACCAGCCTCCTGGGCTGCGGCAGCCTTCCCCGCCGGGCCTCGGCCAACAAGGCCAGGCCCACCTCCAGGGCAAGGCGGGTCTGCTCGGTCACCTGGGCGGTGAGCACCCCCTGGGGCACCGGCCCGACCTCGATCACCAGGCCACAGGGCCAGCGCTCAGCGAGGTAACCGGTCTGGCGGGGATCGCCCTCATGGAGGTAGATCGGCAGCCCCAACTCCACCTGGAGGGCGGCGGCCAGGGCCAGATCGGCGGGCCGGCGGCCGTACACCACCAGGGAATTGCCCATGGCGGCGGTGGTGCTGTGGAGATCGATCGCCACCAGACAGGGCTCCTCCCCGCTGGAACCATGGGTGGCCAGCAGAGCCCTGGCTCGCTCCACCTCCCACTCAGACCGGGCCGGGTCGGCCAGCAGGGCCGGATCGAAGCTGCGGTTGAGGTCTCGGTCGCGATATCGCCGCCCCTCCGCCAGGGCCCTGGGATTGCCCACCACCGGCACCACGGCAAGGCCGGCGGCATTGAGCAGGCCGGGCTCGGCCGCCCAGGCCTCCAGCAGCCAGGGGGCATTGCGCTCGTTGCCATGGGTGCCCCCCACGACCAGCACCTTGCCCGTGGAGGTCGTGGTCGCCGTGGCTGAGCTGTCGATGGCCCGGCCGGTGGCGGTGCCTGTTGGGGTGACGTCCATGGATTGTTCTTATCGCAACGGCCGCCATCGGAGCCCAGCCTGTCGCAGAGTCTCCCAGCAACGCGGCGATCCACCTTTGCTTCCCCCACCTCTACTGGTGAGCACCGCCCGCAGCCTCTGGCACGGCCAATGGGACCTGCTGATGGGGGGCCTCGCTCCGGCCGATGCCCAGGGGCGTTACCGCCGCCCATCCGCCGCCTTCGCGGCCAGCCCAAGCCTGCCCTCGGATGCCGGCGAGCCCGATGGCCATGTGCTGATCGTGGGGCGCAGCTGCCCCTGGGCCCACCGGGCCTGGCTGACCCTCACCCTGCTGCAGCTGGCCGAGAGCATCAGCGTGGTGGTGGTGGAGCCCGACCCGGCCGCCGGCCGCTGGCGCTTCCCTGTCCCCTTCGAGGGCTGCGACACCCTGGCGGCGCTCTACCGCGCCAGCGGCGCTGAGACCGGCACCCGGGCCACCGTGCCGGCCCTCTATTCCCGCAGCCAGCGCCGCATTCTGGTCAACGAAAGCGCCCGCCTGATCGAATTGCTGAATGGCTGGCCCGGTGCCGCAGCCGACCTCTGGCCGGCGGAAGAGCGGGGGGCGATCGAGCACTGGCGCAACCGGCTTCAGGCCAGCGTCAACGACGGCGTCTACCGCTGTGGCTTCGCCCGCAACCAGGCTGCCTACGATGAAGCTGAGCAGGAGCTTTTTGCCACCCTGGAGGACCTGGACCACCACCTGAGCGGGCCGGAGGGCAGGGCCAACCCCTGGCTCTGCGGCCCACAGCCCAGCCTGGCCGATGTGGCGCTCTTTGCCACCCTGATCCGGATGGAAATGGTCTACGCGCCCCTCTTCGGCTGCAGCCGCCGCCCCCTGTGGCAACTGCCGGCCCTGACCCGTTGGCGGGCCCGCTTCTTTGCCCTGCCCGGGGTGGCGGCCACCTGCTTCCCCGAGGCCTGGCGCCACGACTACTTCGGCTCCCTCTTCCCGCTCCACCCCTCCGGCATCGTTCCCGCCGCTCCCGACCTGGCCGCCCTGGTGGCAGGCCCCTCGCTCCAAACCTGAGGCCATCGCCTCGTCCTCCCGTCGACCGACACCATCACCGTGGCCAGCAGCACCGCTTCCCCCCCGCCCATCAGCCCTGCCGATCCGGTGTTTGAGGGAATGTTCGGCCCATTCAGCGTCACCGCCACCGACCGCCGTGGCGTGCTCGCCTACCGGTTGGCCCTCACCGCCCTGGCGATTGGCCAGTTGGGGTTGCTGCTGCAATGGCGCCAGCTCGGGGCAGAGCACCTCTGGCCCTGGCTGCTGCTGATGGCCGTGGGCCTCGGTGGAGCGCTGCAGTGGATCCACATCTATTTACGGCCGCTGCACCTGGCGCTGAAAATCTTCTGGCTGATCGGCTGCCTCGGTGCCCTGGCCCTAGCCCAACGGGTGGGCCCGGCCGGTCTGGGGCCAGCCCTGGTGGCACAACCGCTCTGGATCCTGGCGGTGGGCCCCTTCTTCGCCGCCCTCACCGGCGTGGGTTTCAAGGAGTTCTTCTGTTTCCGCCGACCCGAGGCGATCGGGGTGACCCTGCTGCTGCCGGTCGCCCTGCTGGGGCACCTCACCGGTCTGCTCAGCCCGGCCGCCACCGGCAACCTGCTGGGCCTGGAAAGCGTGCTGCTGCTCGTGCTCTGCCTCCGCAAATTCCCCATGCCCGCCGCCGCCGACGTGGGCGACAAGAGCGTGTTTGACCACCTCGAGGCCCTGCGCCGCGGCGGCGGCGCCGCCCTGGAGGGGCAGTGAGCCTGATCTCCCTGGTGGGGGCCAGCAAGGACTACGGCATCCGCACCCTGTTCACCGACCTGGAACTGCATGTGGGTCCGCGGGAGCGGCTCGGGCTGATCGGGCCCAACGGGGCCGGCAAGAGCACCCTGCTGCGGGTGCTGGCTGGCAAGGAAAGCCTCGACCGGGGCGAACGGCGCTGCAACAGTCGTCTGAAGGTGGTCTTGCTGGATCAGGACCCCCAACTCAACCCCGACCACACGGTGCTGGAGGCCGTGTTCGCCGGTGGTGGCGAACGGACCAGCCTGCTGCGCGAGCACGAAGCGGTGAGCCAGGCCCTGGCCCTCGATCCCGCCAGCGCCAGCCTCCTGGCCCGGCTCGGCGAGCTCAACAGCCGCATGGACAGCTGCAGAGCCTGGGAGCTGGAACAACAGTGCCGGGAGGTGCTCGAACGGCTGGGGATCGGGGCCGGATCGGGGCTGTCGAACCGCCGGGTGGGGGATCTCTCCGGCGGCAACCGCCGACGCGTGGCCTTGGCGGCTGCCCTGGTGGCCGAGCCGGAGGTGCTGCTGCTGGATGAACCCACCAACCACCTCGATGCCGAGGGGGTGGAGTGGCTGCAGACCTGGCTGGATCGTTTCCCTGGGGCCCTGGTCCTGGTAACCCACGACCGCTACCTGCTGGACCGGGTGGCCCGGCGCATCGTGGCGGTGGAGCGGGGCGAAGCCAGGCCCTACGAGGGCAATTACGCCACCTATCTGGCCCGGCGGGCGGAGGAAGAGGCCTCCGAATCGGCCAGTGCCGCAAAGTTCCGCGGCACCCTGCGGCGGGAGCTGGCCTGGCTGCGGCAGGGTCCCAAGGCCCGCAGCACCAAGCAGAAAGCCCGCCTGCAGCGGATCGAGGCGATGCGGGAAGAGCCCAGCCGCCAGGGCCGGGGCCAGCTCAGCCTGGCCGCCACCGCCCGACGCATCGGCAAGCAGGCGATCACCGCCGAGGCGCTCTGCGTGGCGGTGCCACGGGACGAGGCCGCCCCAGGTCTCGAAGCGCCCCCCTTGCTGCTGCGCGATTTCAGCTACGACTTCAGCCCCGAGGACCGGGTGGGGATCATCGGTCCCAACGGCGTCGGCAAATCCAGCCTGCTGGAGGTGATCGCCGGCCGCCGCCAACCCAGTGGCGGCACGCTGGAGCTGGGGTCCACCGTGAAGCTGGCCTATTTCGACCAGCACAGCGAGGTGCTGGTGGCGAAGCAGGCCCAGCGCAAGGTGATTGATGTGGTGCAGGAGGCCGCCAGCCGGGTGGAGGTGGATGGGGTGGAACTGAGCGCTTCCCAGCTGCTCGAAAGGTTTCTGTTTCCCCCGGCCCAGCAGCACCAGCCGGTGGCGAAGCTCTCGGGCGGCGAGCGGCGGCGCCTGCACCTCTGCCGCCTGCTGATCGAGGCACCCAACGTGCTGCTGCTCGACGAACCCACCAACGACCTCGACGTGCACACCCTGGGGGTCCTGGAGGATTTTCTCGAGGATTTCCGCGGCTGCGTGGTGGTTGTCTCCCACGACCGCTGGTTCCTGGACCGCACGGTGGATCGGCTTTTCTGCTTCCGCGATGGGCAACTCGAAAGATTCGAAGGCAACTACAGCGCCTACCTGGAGCGGGAAAGGGCCCAGGGGGAAGCCCCCAGCCGGGAGCTGGCACCCCAGGGCGCCGCACCTCCTGCCGCCCTTGCTACCGCCCCAGTGGCGTCTCCACGCCCAAGCAAGCCCCCCGCCGCTGAACGGCGACGCAGCTTCCGGGAAAACCGCGAGCTGGAGGACCTTGATCGCGACCTACCGACCTGGGAGGAGCGCCGGCGGAGCCTGGAGAAGGAGCTGGCGACCCCAACGGGCCCGGCCTACGAGCGTCTGGAAACCCTCACACACGAGCTGGCAGAGCTGATCGAACGGATCGAGAAGGGTGAGGAACGCTGGTTGGAGCTCAGCGAGAGGCCCGGCTGAGCAGCGGCAGGTGGGCGGGAGCTCACAGAGTGACCTCTGGCCCAGAGCGACCCCCGTATGGTGGTCGCGGTGAGCTCCGGCCAGTGTGGTCGGTCAATCATGAAAACCATCGACGACCACATCGAGAAGGACAAGGTGGCCATTGAGGCCGCCAAAGCCGAAGGCAACCAGGGCAAGTTGCGCCACCTGGAGGAAGAGTTGAAAGGTCTGGAGGAGTACAAGACCCACCACCCCGAAGACAGCCACGATCCGTCGCCCCTTGAGGTCTACTGCGACCTCAACCCCGAAGCTCCCGAGTGCCGGGTTTACGACGACTGATCGCTTTCACGGATCAAGCTGGGCCCATGGCCCGAACCCCTGGAGGAAACCTTCCCTTCAGGGGTTTTTGATGTTCAGGGGATGTTGGGGGGGATCGATGGGCTCGCTGGGCATCGGGGCCGGCGGGCGGCGGACCAGGTCCCGGCCGGCCAAGGGCACCAGCACGATGTGCTCTTCCGACGCTGCGGGCGCAGGCTGAACGGCCTTGGACCCAGCCGGCTCTTCAGGCCGCACCACACCCAATTCGCGCCACACCACCGCCAACAGAGCATCGAGCCCCTGGCGGGTGGCTGCCGAGATCGCTACTGGGGCATCGAGGGTGGGCAGGGCCTGCGCCGAACGGCCATGGGCGGCCAGGGCCTCCAGCCGCTCGGCAACGTCTTCGGGGTCGAGCAATTCAGCCTTGGTGAGCACCACCAGCCGCGGCCGCTCGACGAGCCCATGGCGATAGGCCCTGAGCTCCTCTTCCACCACCTGCAGATCCGCCACCACGTCGTCAACGCTGCCATCCACCAGGTGAAGGAGCAGGCGGGTGCGCTCGATGTGGCGCAGAAAATCGTGGCCCAGACCGGCGCCCTGGGCGGCACCGGCGATCAGGCCGGGGATATCGGCAAACACGGTGCCATCCCCACTCGGACGGCGCACCACCCCCAGGTTGGGCACCAGGGTGGTGAAGGGGTAATCGGCGATGCGGGGGCGGGCCGCCGAGAGCACGGCGATCAGGGTGCTCTTGCCGGCGTTGGGCTGGCCGATGATGCCCACCTCGGCCAGGAGCTTGAGCTCCAGCTGGATGTTCCAGATTTCGCCATCACGGCCCTCGGTGAACTTCTCCGGAGCGCGGTTGCGGTTGCTGAGGTAGTGGGCGTTGCCGAGGCCACCGCGGCCGCCGCAGGCCACCAGCAGCTCCTGGCCGGGCTCGGTGAGATCGCCGAGCAGGATGGCGGTGCGCCGGTCGCGGACCTCGGTGCCACAGGGCACCTTGATCACCAGGGGCTTGCCGCTGGCCCCGCTGCTGCGGTTGGCCCCTCCCTTCACCCCATCGGTGGCGGCAAAGAGGCGCTTGAATTTGAAATCCAGCAGGGTCTGGAGGTTGGGGTCAGCCCGGAGCACCACATCGCCGCCCCGGCCACCATCCCCGCCGGAAGGCCCCCCCGCCGGCACGTACTTCTCGCGGCGGAAGGCCGCGATGCCGTCGCCGCCGCGACCTCCCTGCACCGCGATGCGGGCCTGATCGATGAACTGCATTGGGACAACCCTAGGATCCCCCGGTCTGGGGGCAGGTGTGGCTGAGGTTCGCTTCCAGCAGGTGGGCAAGACCTATCCGCCGCGCCGGGGCGGCCGGAGCGGCGAAGCCCCGGTGGAGGTGCTGCGGCGGCTGGATCTGGCCATCGCCGATGGCGAATTCCTCGTACTGGTGGGTCCCTCCGGCTGCGGCAAAAGCACGCTGCTGCGGCTGCTGGCGGGCCTCGACACCCCCACCAGCGGCGAGATCTACGTGGGGGAACGGCCCGTGAGCCGGCTGCGGCCCTCGGAGCGGGATGTGGCGATGGTGTTCCAGAGCTATGCGCTCTACCCCCACCTGAGCGTGGCCGACAACATCGGCTTCGGGCTGCGCCGCAGCCGACCCCGCAGCCTGCCGCAGCAGCTGGTGGATGGGCTGCACCGGGCAAGCCGCCATTGGCCGGCGGGGCTGACCATCCCCAGCGCCCGGGAAAGCGCCATCGAGGCCCGGATCGCCGCGGTGGCCAGCACCCTCGAACTCGACAACCTGCTGGATCGCCGCCCCAAGGAGCTCTCCGGCGGCCAGAAGCAACGGGTGGCCCTGGGGCGGGCCATCGCCCGGTCGCCGGCGGTGTTTCTGATGGATGAACCCCTCAGCAACCTCGATGCCAAGCTGCGCGGCGGCACCCGCAGCCAGATCGTGGAGCTGCAGCGGCGGCTGGGCACCACCACCCTCTACGTGACCCACGACCAGGTCGAGGCGATGACCATGGGCCATCGCATCGCCGTGCTCAACGGCGGCCGCCTCCAGCAGCTGGGTACCCCGATGGAGCTGTACCAGTGGCCCGCCAACACCTTCGTGGCCCAGTTCATCGGTAGCCCGCCAATGAACCTGCTGCCGGTGACGGTGGCCGCCCCCGGTCAGCTGCTGCTCGGCGGGCGGCGGCTGACCGTGGAGGGCCCGATGGCGGAAGCCCTGACCGGCCGCAGCGGCCAGACCCTCACCGCCGGCCTGCGCCCGGAACACCTGAAGCTGGCGCCGGCCACCAACCGAAACCTGCCGGCCGAGGTCAGCCACGTGGAGGCCCTCGGCAATGAACAACTGCTCACCTGCCGCCTGCTGGAGGGCAGCCACCTGGTGATGGTGCGCGCCAACCCCGCCCAAACGGCGGTGGTGGGCCAGAGCGTGCACCTGGAGGTGGACGGGGCCGGCTGGCGGCTGTTCGATGGCGAAGGCTTAGCCCTGCCCCTGCCGAGGCCTGCGGCCCCGCCCCGGGAGCTATCGCTGCCGCCGATCCACGGCTGATCGAGCCGCGACTTGGAGCCTCACTTCACCCAGATCACGCTGCAGCCCATGCCGCCATCCCCCTGCTCCGCATCGGCGACCTTGTCCACGTAGGGCAGGCCGGCCAGCCAGTCGCGCAGGCCGCGCTTGAGCTTGCCGGTGCCGATGCCGTGGATCACCCACACCGGCCCGTTGGCGCCGCGGAGCCGCTCCTCCACAGCCGCTTCGGCCTCATGGACCCGCAGGCCGCGCACATCGACGGTGTTGGCCTCGGTGCGCATCTGGGGGCCGCGGCTGGCCGGATTGCGGCGGCTGCGGATCTGCACCTGGGGTTGGGCCGGCTCGGGCGGTGCCGGTTTTTCGCCATTGAGCCCTTCGAGTCCTGTCAACGGCACCGTGGTGCGCAGCACGCCACAGCGCACGGTTAGCTCTTGGCCGTCGGCGGTGATCGCCAGCACCTCGGCCGCCTTGCCCAGGGCCAACAGCCGCACCCGCTCGCCCACGGCCGGCCGCCAGCCGCCGTGATCGCGGCGCTCGGGCTGGGGCCGGTGCTCCGCCTCGAGCCGCTTGAGCCGCTGCCCGGCCTGGCGCGCCGTTTCCGCTGCCTCGCGGCCGCCCGCCCGGCCGCCCTGGCGCAGGCGCCTGATCAGGCGGCGCACCTCACCCTG
>JBAXOO010000043.1:0-8941 GCA_037133235.1 Cyanobium sp. ELA507 | reverse complement strand
CCACCTCCCGGCGGGCCAGCCATTCGAGGTTGCGAAGCTTGCTGGCATAGGTGTTACGCAGGGCGCCGTAGCGCTCGGCATCACCGCGCAGCTTCGAGAGCGAGGTCTCCACGCTGGCGGACTCCGTTTCGAGCCGCAGCCGATCCCGCTCGTCGAGAGCGCGGTTCTGGCGTTCCAGTTCGCGCAGGTTGGCGCGCTGCTGTTCGAGTTCCTTTTCGAGCACAGGGAGATAGAGCTCTACCAGCACCTGGCCGGCGGCGCGGGCATCGAGCAGGCCGGCGTTGTCGGGCAGCAGCAGCACCCCCTTGCCCACCACCTCGGTGGGCACCAGCCAGAACAGCGCCCAGGCGCCCACGGCGCCGCCCATCAGGGCCAGGACGGCACCGAGTTGCTGGCGGGGGCCCAGGTTGCGCAGGCGCCCGCCGGTCTGTTCCAGCCAGTGCCTTCGGGGCGGCAGCTTTGGGCTGGAGGACTCCATGGCGCCCAGCATGCAATGGCTCACCGAATCTGTCAGCCCGTCTGCCCCCGCGCTGAGGGGAGGTTCACCAACGCTGCCCGAGCTCCATGCCAGGGGCCTGGTGCGATCCCCTAGCTGGCGGCTGGTTGCTCTGCCTGGTCATCGCCACCTGCCCATCGCCACCTGCCATCACCAAGCCTGGGATGGTTCTGGGCTGATGGCTGCTACTTTCTCGACCAAGGGTGTGGTTGCTGAACCTCCGGCCCCTCTGGACCGCCATGCCGTCTGATTTGCCCCCCGCTTCCCCTGCGGAGGTCCCAGCCCCGTCGCCAGCGCAGCCAGTTCGGCGCAGCCCGCCCGCCGCTTCGCCACTGCGCATCGCCGAGGCGATCGTGGCCGCCACCACCACCGGCCTGCCGGTGCAGCTGGCGCCCCGCCCCGCCATCCCCATAGAAAGCCCATGACCGCCGACGTTCTGATCGTGGGCGGAGGCCCCTCGGGCCTCTTCGCCGCCGCCGAGCTGGCCCGCCATGGGCTGAAGTGCCGCTTGGTGGAACGCCAGCCGACTCCCCACCGGCAGGCGCGGGCCACGGCGCTCCAGACGGCCAGCCTTGAGCTGCTGGAGCGTGCTGGGGTGCTGACGCCCTTTCTGGAGCAGGGCATCCCGTTGCGGCAGCTGTGGTTGCTCAACCAGGATCTCGAGCCCCTGACGACCGTTCGTTTTGATCGGGTCGAAGCCCCGTGGCCCTTCCAGCTCTCCCTGCCCCAATGGCAAACGGAGGCCTTGCTGGAGCGGCATCTGCAGCAGCTCGGCGGGCGGCTGGAGCGGGGCACGGAGGTTTGCGCCATCCACGACACGGGGCAAAGCTTGCAGGTGGAGCTCAGCCACGCCGATGGGAGCCGCGAATCCCTGGCGGTGCGCTGGCTGATCGGAGCCAGCGGCGCCCACAGCCTGGTGCGCGAGTCGATGCAGGAGGAGCTCGAAGGGGAGACCTACGCCCACCAGCACCTGGCCGTCGAAGCCCGGCTCCGCCACGCGCCCGCTCCCGAAGACGTGAGTGCCCTGCTGGTGAGCCCTGAGGGCAATGTGCTGTTTGCCGCTCTGCCGCAGGGGCGGCGGCTGATGTTCATTGAGCTGCCCGAGGCCGCTGCCGCGGCGACCACCCCATCGGTGGCCTCCATGGCCGGGGTTCAGGAGCCGGCGCGCTCCCCCAGCGCCGAAGCGGTGGAGGCGTTGTTGCGCCAGCGCTGCGGCCGCGACCTGGGCCTTGAGGACCTCACCTGGATCGCCCCCTTTCGCATGCATCGCCGCATCGCCCCCCGCCTGGGGGATGGACGGCGCTTTCTGATCGGCGATTCCGCCCATCTCTGCAGCCCGTTGGGGGGCGAAGGCATGAATGCCGGATTGATGGATGCCGCCGATCTGGCCTGGAAGCTCGCCCTGGTGGCCCGGGGCCGGGCCCGGCCCGAGCTTCTCCAGACCTATGCCCTGGAGCGGGGCCTGGCCGACCGCCACGTGCTGGAGGTCTCCGACCAGCTGCATCGCGGCGTGGAAAGCCTGCGCAGCCTTTGTGATGCCACGGGCAGCCTGCGGCTCCCGCCCGGTGGGCTGCCCGTGGATCCCCAGCTCGACCGGAGCCGGGCCATGCTCGACCTCTCCTATGCCGGCAGCCCCCTGGTGGGTGAGCACCTGGGGCCGGGGCTGGACAGGCCCGGTGGGCCCGCCCCCGGTGAGCGCTGGCCGGAACGCTGCCACCCGGTCGCCACCGCCGCTGCCGCCACGGGCCACCTGCTGCTGCTCTTCGGTCCGCCGCCCCCTGGACTGGACGGTTTGCTGCGGCGTTGGAGCCCGCTGCTGGAGCTGGTCGATGGGCGCGCCACCGGGCTCGATCCGCGCAGGGCTGGCCTTCCAGCCGATGGGGCGGTTTCGGCCCTCGTGCTGGTCCGCCCCGACGGGATCCTGGGCTGGCGCAGCCTGCCGGCCGATCCGGCCGGTCTGGCTGCCCTCGACGCCCACCTGGCGGGTTGGTTCACCCCCGCCGGCTCCGCAGGCTGATCCGGAGGGGGCAGGGCCCCACAAAACCGCCAGTCCAGGCCCTCGCTGCAGATGGGCATCCCAACACCAGCTTCGGCACGGTTGTTTCGGATTACGCCGAACCCTTAACACCGCCCAATTCGCCCCCCTTATATGGATGGGATCTGTTCGTTCCCGCCGGCCGTTCCCTTTCCGGCTGCGACGGTCCTTAACCATGACCTCCACCCTCCAGAAACCCCCCATCTCCAGCGGCCACCGCGAGGATGGAGAAGGCAGCCTCCAGGTCCATCAGGATGCGGCCATGGCCATCGAGGAGGGCGCCCTGGTGATCGCCGTCTACGGCAAGGGCGGCATCGGCAAATCCACCACCTCCTCCAACCTCTCGGCCGCCTTCTCGAAGCTGGGCAAGCGGGTGCTGCAGATCGGCTGTGATCCCAAGCACGATTCCACCTTCACCCTCACCAAGAAGATGGTGCCCACGGTGATCGACATCCTCGAAACCGTCGACTTCCACACCGAAGAGCTCCGCCCCGAAGATTTCGTCTTTGAGGGCTACAACGGCGTCATGTGCGTCGAATCGGGTGGCCCGCCGGCCGGTACCGGCTGTGGCGGCTATGTCACCGGCCAAACGGTGAAGCTGCTCAAGGAGCACCACCTGCTCGAAGACACCGACGTGGTGATCTTTGATGTGCTCGGCGACGTGGTCTGCGGTGGTTTCGCCGCTCCCCTCCAGCACGCCCACTACTGCCTGATCGTGACCGCCAACGATTTCGATTCGATCTTCGCCATGAATCGGATCATGCAGGCGATCAACGCCAAGGCCAAGAACTATAAAGTGCGTCTCGGCGGCGTGATCGCTAACCGCTCCGAGGAAACCGACCAGATCGATAAGTTCAACGAGCGCACCGGCCTGCGCACCATGGCCCACTTCAAAACCGTCGACGCCATCCGCCGTTCACGGCTGAAGAAATGCACCATCTTCGAGATGGAGCCCAGCCCGGAGGTGGAGGAAGTGCAGCAGGAATATCTCAATCTGGCCCGCACCATGCTGGAAGATGTCAAGCCACTGGAGGCCGAATCGCTCAAGGACCGCGAGATCTTCGACCTGCTCGGCTTTGATTGATTCGACCAGCGATCCGCAGAACCGAACATCCTTACTCCTGAACCAGCGCTAGACCCAATCGGCCTAAGCGCTGGTTCGCCAGGGTTGGTCGGCTTAGGAAATCGGGTTGATTGCCATCAATCTGGTCGGCCTCGATTGGATGACTACAGCTGATCGGCCTAAAGCTGATTGGTGTTGAAGGTGTCGCACTGGTTCATGTCACCGCTCCGGATCCCGGTGGCAAACCATTGCTGCCGTTGGGCCGAGGTGCCGTGGGTGAAGCTCTCCGGTCGAATTCGACCAGTGCTCTGGCGCTGCAGCGTGTCGTCGCCGATTCGGCCGGCGGCGTTGAGCGCCTCGTCGATGTCGCCCTGCTCCAGGGTGCGCCGCTGGGTGGCCGTGCGGTTCGCCCAGACTCCCGCCAGGCAGTCGGCCTGGAGTTCGAGGCGCACCGAGAGTTGGTTGGCTTGGGCTTGGGGTAGGCGGCGTTGCATCTGCTGCACCTTCTGGTCGATGCCGAGCTGGTGTTGCACGTGGTGGCCGATTTCATGGGCGATCACGTAGGCCTGGGCGAAATCACCCGGTGCCCCCATCTGCTGGCGAAGCTGGCGGTAGAAGTTGAGGTCGATGTACACCTTCTCGTCATTGGGGCAGTAAAAGGGCCCCGTGGCACCGGCGGCCTGGCCGCAGGCGGAGGCCACCACCCCATCGAAGATCACCAGCTTGGGGGAGCGATAGGTACCGCCGTTCTCGCGGAATTCCTTCTTCCAGGTGTCTTCGGTGTCGGCCAGCACCACCGAAACAAAGTCAGCCAGCTTGTCGTCGGCCGGGGCCGTCTGCCGCGGTCGGCTCACCTGGGCAGGGGAGGGGCCAAACAGGCCGCCGCCGCCGGAGAGTTGCTGCAGCACCACGAAGGGATCACCGCCCAGCAGGCCGACGGCGATGGCCAGCAGGATGCCCACCAGGCCCACCCCACCGGCCACGGCGGGCGCGCCCATGCCGCGGCGGTCCTCGACGTTGTCGCTCCGCCGTCCATCGGCCCAGCGCATGGTGTTCTCCGCAATGGCATCGAGAGCGAGTCTGCCTGGAGGTCCGCCTTTGCGCATCCGATCGAAACCGGATAGGCACCAGGCGGGAGCTCCGCGATCAGATCTCGGCCGCCGCCCGTTCCACCAGGCGCCGGGCGACCGCCTGCACCCCCGTGTGGGAGTAGGTGTCGGTGAAGGCATCGAGGAACATGGCCAGTTGCTCCATGCCGCCGTGCCAGGGGCCGATGGTGGTTTCCAGGGCCCGCACCGCCCGCTGGCCATTCAGCCCCAGGTCGCCCACGAAGCCATCGGCCCAGCCCAGCCAGTGGTCCACGCCCCGGCGCAAAAAGCCCATGTGGGCCGCATCGCCACGGCCCGGCAGCAGGGAGGCCATGCCCGCGTAGGAGGGCAGCTGGTGCAGGTCGCGGTTGCTGACCTGGCCCAGCAGGCCATCGAGGCGGTGGAGGGCGTTGTCGCCAAGGGGCAGCAGGGCGTCGAAACAGACCAGCGCGGCCATCCGCACCCGTGCCTCCCCGGCGTATTCGTTGAGGGAGTCGGTGAAGGCGGCGAAGCTGTCGCCCGGCAGGCCGTTCACCTGGGTGAAGGCGAGCATCTCGGCCGCCACCTTCAGGCTCAGATCCACCGCCTGCAGTGTCTGGCTGGCGGGGGTCAGCACCGCCAGCCGCTTCACCAGCGGCAGGGCACCGGCCACATTGGCCAGGACCCGCAGGCCGCCGGCGGCCTTCTGGGAGCGGTTGACGGCGTCGTAAAGACTCAGGGCACGGCGGTAGCCCTCATGGCGGGCCCGGCTGAGTTGGTCGGCCCTGGCTCGCACCTGCAGCACCAGCTCCGGGTCATCGCTGCCCAGCACATCGCTGATCAGCTCATCGGGGCTGGTTTGGTTTTGCCAGCCTCCGGGCACCAGGGTGCTGATACCCCTCAGGGCCAGCACGGTGAGGTTGCGGCGGGGAAGACGCTCGAGGCGTTCGAGAACGGTGGCACTCATGCGGCGGGCTCCAGGGCGGCGGTGGCGCGAATCAAGCGGGGATAAGCAGGAAGGACAGCGGGCTGGGGCACCCTCGCCTGGGAAGGCTGAACCTGGGGTGCCTTGCGCCCGAGGCCGGGGAAGGGCAAGCGCAGGGGTGAGGCCTTGCCCGGCGCCAGAGCCTTCTCCCGACCCGGGGCGATCGCGGGGGCCTGGGCCTGCGGGCTAAGGGCCGCCAGGGCGGTGAGATCGAAGGCGCTCAGCAACTCATGGCGCTGCTGCACATCCAGACCGTTGCCCTGGCCGATCACCTTCACCTGGAAGCGATCCGCCACCAACAGGGCACTGGCCTGGCTGCCCTGGTCCACCAGCGGCCACGACTGCAAACGCTCCTCGCTGTGCATGAACTTGTTGCGGCTGGCCGGGGCACTGGCCACATCGGAGATCGAGAGCAGGGCGCGCAGGTCGGTGCCCTGCTTGAGGCGTGCCTGGCTGAAGCCCCGCTTCTCCTGGGTGAACACGATCTGTTCGCCGGGTTGGGGCTTGGGGAAGAGTCGATTGAAGCTGGTGCCGTTCACCACCTCCCGGTTGGGAAGGTCGGCCACGGTGCCGCCGGGGAGCCAGGAGCGGAAGGGCAGGAAAAGGAATGCGCCGAGGAGGAGACCTGCGATCAAGAGCAGGCCGATCCCCCAGCGCAGGTTGCGGGACATCGGTTCGTAGGAACGACTACACAACGTGTTAGCAGGGTTGGCGCCCCTGTGTTGCAGGGTGCCACAGGCTGAAAACCAGTCTTGTCAGTTCCTTCGCTGATTGCCCCCTGGTTTGTTCAAAGCCGCCCGCATCGACGAACGGCCACCAGGCCTCAGGCGAGGCCCACCAGATGCAGCGACAGATCCCACATCCGGCGGGCCGTTTCCGGGTTGCTGGCCTTGTCGGAGAGCTCCTGGCTGAACTGCTTGCCGCCCTTCTTCTGGCGGTTGCCCCAGCTCCAGTGCACCCCGGAGACCGCAAAGGCCGGCTCGGCCACCACCTCAGCCACCCGTTCTCCGGCCAGCGCCTGGCTCACGTAGCCGCCGGTGATGTTTTTCTGGAACCAGGGGAAGATGGTGCGGAAGGCCGATGGGGTGTTGCGAAACAGGGGGGAGTCGGCGACGCAGCCCGGATAGAGGGAGCTGTAGACGATGCCGGTTTCGTTGTGCAGGCGGCGGTGCAACTCCTGGGTGGTGATCATGTTGCAGAGCTTGCTGTCCTTGTAGGCCTTGCCTGGCTTAAACCGCTTGGCATCGGCCATGGCGATCGGCGCCTTGAACCCCGCCGCAAATCCGGCCAGGTCGCCCAGGTCGGCGGGCGCTGGGATGGGGATCTTGCCCCCCAGCTCCTTGGAGTTGGCGGTCACCGTGCCGAGGATCACCAGGCGCCGCGAGGGATGGCTGGAGCGCTTCAGGTCGTCGAGCAGCAGGTGGATCAGCAGGAAATGGCCGAGGTGGTTCGTGGCCATCGAGATCTCGTAGCCCTGGGGCGAGCGTTCCGGATGCTGGAGGCGCGGCAGGTACACCGCCGCATTCACCACCAACCCATCCAGAGGAAGGCCGGTGGCATGGAAGGCCTCCACCAGGCTGCGCACGCTGTCCAGATCGCCCAGGTCCACCTGGAGGTGGGTCACCGAGCCATCCGGGATGGCAAGGGCGGCCTGGGCCCGGTGGGCCTTGTCCACGTTCCGGCAGGCCATCACCACGTGCCAGCCCCGGTCCACCAAGGCCTTGGTGGCGAACAATCCCACCCCGGACGACGCCCCGGTGACCAGCACGGTCCCGGGTGTCGCTGCGGGCTGGGCGGATGGGACGTTACCGCTGGCGGAAACCATGGCAGGGCAGAAAGAAAATTAAGGAAGGGGCCTGGCGGGAGCCCCGGTCTGGGGCCTGGGCTCGGTGGGAGCTTCCGCAGACTGCCAGATCACCCGCAGCCGGTTGGGGGCGATCCACTGGCTCTGTTCCCGGATCAGCCGCTGCTCGCCTTCCACCATGAAGAGGGCATCGAAGCGCTGCCGGGCACGGCTAAGGCGGGCTTTTTCCAGTTCAAGCACGGCCACGATCTCGCCGTTGCTGTCCATGCGGTGTTGGTAGGCCCCGGCGATCCTCACCAGGCTGACCCCCGTCACGGCTACCAGGCCCAACTTGACGGTGAGGCCGATCAGGCTGCAGACCAGCTCGCGGCGCTCCTGGGTCACCGCCAGCAGGTGGCCATCGGTTCCGAACACGGCCAGTCCTGCCGGTTTCTTGCGGGCGGTGGCCTGGTGGAGCGTCGTGACCGGGGCCACACCACGGGGATTGGTCGCCGGCTCGGGGGCGCCGCCGTAGGGCTTCAGGGGGGTTGGGGCGAAGGCATCAGGGAAGGATCCCGGGGTCTGCCGGCGGCTCTTGCGCTGCGGCGATCCCTGGGGCTCGGGCTTGGCTTCGGCCTTGGCCCCCCGCCTGTTGGGCGAACCGAAGGCCGGCTCCGGAGTCGCGGATGGCGCCACGGGCATCTGTTCAGCTCGCGGCCTACGACGCTGGGGCTCAGTGGGCCGGGTTGGCCGGCCCTGGGGGGACCCAGGTTGCTCAGATCGGCGGGACGGGCGGAAGGAAAGCACCGGCACGGCGTCAGCGAAGTCCCCTGCTTGTAGCAGGCCGCCCCGGTCTTGCCAAGGCGAACGCTGGGCGGGGCCCCGGCTGGATCAGGCCTTCGAGAGGCTGAAGGCGAGACGGACGGCCAGCACACCGGCGTGGGCGGCCACCACCAGAGCGATCAGGATTTCGGTCTGGTTGATCATGGTCCTGCTCGGTAAACACAACGGGCCCATTCTTTGCCCTTGGGTGGCTACGGTCCAGGCCCGGCCCCTGCCCTGTCACAGCTCTTGATGGCCCCTTCCTCCGCCGCGCTGCCCCAGGCCCTCACCATCGCAGCGGATCAGATCCGTAACCTCGATCTGGCAGGCCTGGATAGCCTCCGCTGCCTTGCCCCCGCCGAGCTGGTGGCGGCCGCCGGCCGGCTGGAGCTGCAGTTCGACTGGCCCCGCGATCCGGAAGATCCCCGCGAACTTTCCGAGTTGCCCGAGCTGCGGCTCTGGTGCCTGCGGGCCGATGCCCTGCTGCCCTGGTTGCCCCTGCTGCTGGAGCGCAGTAGTGGCCAGCTCACCCGCCACGTGGCGATGCTGCTGCCCCATGGCTTCAGCCGCAGTGAGGGCATTCGCTTCGCGCCGGAGAGCCTGGAGCTCTGGATCACCCATCGGCTTTTCCTGCTGGATGCCTGGTCCAACGCCGCCGGGGTGCCCGCCCGTCAGGGCCTGGCCCAGATG
>JBAXOO010000042.1:0-8987 GCA_037133235.1 Cyanobium sp. ELA507 | reverse complement strand
CCAGTGCCTGCCGCGCTGAAGCCCACGGCCGCAGATCTTGGGGATGCAGCCGCGGCAAACGCAACGGGAGCAACAGGCGATGTCCTCAAGGTCACCCTTGCGGCGCCGGGTACTGGAACTGTGGGCTCGCTGGATTTCAGCCGCATCGATACTCTCCGCCTGGCATCGAAGGAGGTGACGGTTTCGGTGGGAGCCCAGGCCGAGCTTGGCGGCGCCCTGGAAGCTGCCGGCTACGCAGCCCAAGGCCATGCCGCCCTCGACTACAGCGCCTGGCAGGCCCCTGTCCAGGTCGACCTCGGCTTGGGAACGGCCAGCGGCATCCTCGGCGGCATCAAAGGATTTCAGGCGGTACTCGGCGGTTCGGGGGAGGATCAGCTCACCGCCGGAGACAACACCACGCGCCTCGATGGGGGCCCCGGCAAGGACACGATCCTGCTCAACCTGGCGGCCAATGTCTCAGGGGGTCAGATTTTCGGCGGGGACGGCCGTGACACCTTTGTGCTTTCAGGGATGGAGGCGATTCAGGCCGGCAGCGCTGCGGGTGAGCCGGCCCTTCCACCGTTGTGGGCCTTGGCCGATCTGAGCCTGGAGACCACCGCCAGCGGTGGCATCGGTCTCACCGACATCCTCCAATGGCGCCAGCAAGGGATCCAGACCGCTCCTGGGATTGCGTCCACAACGATCACCCTGACCAGCTCGGGCCTTGAGGGGCTGGGCCAACCCCAGCTGCTGCCCATCGCCCCCCTGGCCCAATTGCTGGCGGGTATGAACGCCATGGCCCTGAATGGCCAGCAATTGGCGATCGCCGCCGGTCCAAACAACAGCAGCCTGCTTCTGCTGGGGGCGGACCGGAGCTACAGCACCATCGCCGAACTCCCCTCGCTGCGACTCGCCAGCAGCCTCCAACCCAACACCTCAGCCACGGCAACCCCTGCGGGCCTGGCCGGTTGAGGAGTCGCCAACCCGCCCCTCAACGCAGGGTGCGGGCCGAGTCGCAGAACTCCGTCAGGCGATCATTAAGCCGGGCCAGCACCGGTCTGGATCCCAGGTTCACCAACCCGGTGACGGCCATGCCAGCCCGCAGGTCGTAGGACTCACCCCGACGCGCCAGCGAGCTGCGATCAAAGCTCACAACCACGGGGAAGGATTCCTGCCCTGTGCGGGCGTCGGCCGGTAGGGCATCCGCCCCGACCCGGACCACGGTGCCCTTCAGGGATCCGTAGTCGGTGAAAGGAAGGGAGGTCACGCGCACATCCACCGGCATGCCATGGCGCAGGAAGGCGATGTCGCGGTTGGAGATCGCCAGTTCCGCCTCTAGTCCCCGTTGACCCACCAGCTTGAGCAGAGGACGGCCCGGAGTGGCAATCTGCCCGTTGCTGACCTGGAGATCGAACACCCGACCCGGGCGGGGGGCCAAGACGCGCCCGAGGCGGAGGCGTTCCTGGAGCTGGCTCAGGCGGGTGCTGCTATCCACGAAGCGTTGGCGGGCCTCGTTGTAGCGATCCCAAAGCCTGCGACCATTTTCCGTGGTTACCTGGTCCTGGTTCGTCCGGCTTTCGACCACACCGCTGCCGGCGGCGACCAATTGCTGCTCTGTGCGGCGGATCGTGCTGAGCAGATCCATCTGGCGTTCATCCTGGCGCTCCAGTTCGAGGTGGGAAATCGCCCCCTCCCGAGCAAGATGCGCCAATCGTTTCCGGATGTTGGCGTTCAGCGCATAGCGGGCCCGCAGCGTCGCCAGCACATCCACCTGCTCCCGCTCTCCGGCCTGGCTGCGCCGCACCCGTTGCTGGGCCACCCGCTGGCGCAGCTGGAGATCTTTCCTCTCCAGGGCTAGGAGTTGGCGCTCCGCCTGGCTGGTGCCGGGGAGGGGTGAGAGGCCGAGTTGTTGGGCCGCCTGATTGACCTCCTTGCGCCAGATCTCCACTTGAACCAGCAGATCCTGGCGTTCGCGTCGAGCCTCCTGGCCGTCGAATTCCACCAGCACCTGGCCGGCCCGCACCAGGTCCCCATCCCGAACGTGGACCCGCTGGATCGGTGCCGCAAACGGTGCGATCACATCAAGGGTGCCACCGATGGGGCGCAACTTGCCCGGCGCGCTGATCGAGGCATCCATCTTGGCCACGGAGCCGTAGATCACACCGAATCCGGTGAGTCCGATCAGGCTCCAGATGATGGCGCGGCTCCAGCCACGGGCGGAGGCGGGCAGGTGGGTGCGGCGGCGGCGGCCCCGGGAGGAACGCACCCCAGGCGGCGGTGTCTCCACCGCGGCAGGTGATTCGGCGGGAGGAGCGAGGGTGGCCGTTCGGCTGGCCTGCCCCTGATCCGGAGCTGGGGAAGGGTGATGGCCATTGCCTTGAGCATTGCCCTGAACATGGACCTGTCCATGGCCGTTGCCGCTGCCTTGTCCATTGCCATCGCTGAAGGTGCTCATGGTGCGATGGCTCCCGCGGGTTGAAGTGGATCGACCTGCGGCGATGTGGTGACGGAAACGGTTGGCGAATCGGCAACGGCAGATCCGCTTGCCGATGTTCGTCCCTGCTGGCGGAAGAGGGCGTAATAGGGACCACGGGCTTGCATCAATTCCTCGTGGCTTCCCACCTCAAGCACGGCACCTTTGCCCATGCAGATGATCTGGTCGGCCTTGACGATGGAGGAAAGGCGATGGGTGATGAACAGCACCGTGCAGCCCTGCAGCGCTTTCATCAGGTTTTCACTCACCACCCGCTCGGTCTGGTAATCCAGGGCGGAGGTGGCCTCATCCATGATCAGCAACCGTGGTTTCTGCAGAATTGTGCGAGCGATAGCGATGCGCTGGCGCTGGCCGCCGGAAAGACTGCTGCCCCGCTCGCCCACCTCGGTGGAGTAACTAGCCGGCAGTTCCATGATGAAGTCATGGGCGGCGGCGATGCGGGCGGCTTCGATCACCTCCTCGGTGCTGGCATCGGGATTGGTGAGGGTGATGTTCTCCTCCACCGAACCATCAAAGAGCACCGTGTCCTGGGGAACGATGCCGAGCTGGCGGCGCAGGGAATAGAGCTCCACCTTGGCCACGTCAATGCCATCGACCAGCACCACTCCTTCCTCCGGGCTATAAAGCCTGGCCAGCAGTTTGGTGAGGGTGCTCTTGCCGGAGCCGCTGGTTCCGACAATCGCCACGAAATTGCCTTGGGTGATGGTCAGATTCAGTCCCTTGATGAGCAGCGGCGAGGAGGGCTTGTAGCGGAATGCGATATTGCGGAAGCAGATCTCACCCTGGATCGGAGGCATGATCAGCCGGTTGGCATTGTCCTCGGGTGCTTCCTGAGGGTGATCGATCACATCGCTGAGCCGCTCCAGGGAAAGGGACGTTTCCTGCACCGATTGCCAAATGGAGGTCATGCGCAGCAGGGGCCCTGTGACATAGCCGGCGATGATGCGGAAGGCAATCAATTCTCCGAGGCTGAGGGAGCCCGAAAGCACCATGCCTGCCCCAGCCCAGATCACGATCAGGCCGGAGAGTTTATTGAGAAAACCACTGATCGAGCTGGCGGTTGTCCCCACCAGGGTGTTATCAAATCCATCGGCCACGTAATCGCTGTAGAGATCCTGCCAGCGCCATCGGCTGCGCAGCTCGATGTTTTGCGCTTTGACCGTCATCATGCTGCTGAGAACTTCAACCAAATGGCTCTGGGTGCGGGCATTTGCCACGGCCCTGTTCTGCAGCTGAATGCGAACGATCGGTGAGACGATCAGCACCAAGGCCACCAGAAAGGGCACCACCGCCAGGGTGAGCAGGGTGAGCTGCCAGCTGTAAAGAAGCATCACCCCGATATAGAGAACTGAGAAGATGGCATCCAGGATGGTGGTGAGGGCCGTACCGGTGAGGAAGCCGCGCACCTTCTCCAGTTCGCCGATGCGGCTGCTCACTTCGCCAACCGAGCGTCGGTCGAAGTAGCTGAGGGGAAGCCGCAACAGGTGATCAATGATCTGGGTTCCCAGGCTCAGATCAATGCGGTTGGTGGTGTCCACGAAAAGAAAGGTCCGCAGACACAGCAGCAACCCTTCAAACAGGGCAAACACCACCAGCAGGACCCCTAGCACTCCTAGGGCACTGGGGCTATTGTTGATGATCACCTTGTCAATCACCTGCTGGATCAGCAGCGGATTGACACAAGGCCGAACAGTTGCACGAAGAAGCTGGCCACCAGCACTTCCACAAGCACCGTGCGGTGCTGACGCAGGGCTGGCAAGAACCAGCTAAAACCAAACTTGCGGCGCGGGGTCAGCTCATTCACCCGCAGCGTCAGCACATCCCCCTGGGTGCCCCACTGGTCGCGGAAGTCGGCCATGCTCACGTCCTGGTTGCCGGAGGCCGGGATGCCCAGCACCAGCGACTTGGCCGTGGCGCGATACACCAGCGCCATTCCATTGCCCCAGCGGACCATGAAGGGGGCAGAAAGCCTCGGCAGGCCCTCCGCCTGGATCTCCAACAGTTGGGTCTGTAGGCCCATCGATTCGGCCACCGCCCCCGCCAGAGCGAGGGAGGCTTCGCCGTGGCGCTTCACCTGGTCGGTGAACACACGCCGCAGCAGTTCGCGCCGGAAGGGAAGGTCGAGGTGCTGGCTGAGCATCAGGAAGGCCGACACCGGCGACTCCAGGGGGCCTACCCCCTTGACCCACGGGAAGTCCTCAGGCGCCTGCCCCTTCTGATCGGTTGGTTCGATCGCCATACGCAGGTCGATCGGCGCGGCGGCCCCAATGGCGCTGGGCTCCAGGGTGGCTCGCTGCTGCTGCCAGCTGGCCAGAAGCCTGCCGTGCCAGCCGTTGCCGTTGGTCTCGGCCTCCGGCGTTGCGGGTGGCTCCAGGATCGCCGCCAGGCGCTGCCGATCGATCCCAAGCAATCGAATCGGTCCCTGCTGCTGTTGGCTGGCCTCGTTTCCGAAGCTGGAGCCCAGGGGTAATTCACCTGCTGCCACCAGCCAGAGCCGCTCGCCATTAGGCTCGAAGCCGCCCGGCTGCGGCGGCGTCCAGCTGAGCGCCACGCAGCCATCGGCCAGCTGGGTTGCCGCCTCCAGCACCTCCTGGGCGATATCGCGCGGGTAATCCTGCAGGTGCGCATCAAGCACCCCAAACAGTTCCGTTGGGCTGACACTGCGCCGCACGCGCTCGGCCAGGGCGGGGTGGAGGTCCATCTCCTGCTGGAGGGCGCTATGGGGTAAGGCGACCACCACCAGATCGGTGGAGGCGATCAGGGTCTCCCAGCAACGCCCGCAACCAACCAGGGTCCACCCCAATACCGTGCCCGCATCGAGCCGCTGCAGGGTGGCCACGCCGCGGGCGAGGCGACGGGAGAACACCACCGAACGGGCTTGTCCCTCCAGAAGAAAGTAGATCCGTGCTGGCGGCTGGTCGACCCGGCAGATCGGCTGGCCCTGCTGGAAGCTCTCGAACGTGGCCTGGGCGGAAAGCCGCTGCAGCAGATCCTCCGGCTGGTCAGCCAGAAAAGGGAAACAGCGCAGCAGCTCATCGATGCGGGTCGTGGTGGCCATCGATCAACCTCCCGCCAGGACCAGCGCAGGGGACGGCGGATTGTTGGCCGTCGCAAGCGATCGCCCCAGATGGGCCAGACCGGCCTCAATCCCCGCCTGAAGATCCGGCTGCAGCAGTTCCTCGAGCAGCCTGTGCCGCATGGCTTCATGGAGCGTGGCGGCTCGGCGGTGCTCAAGCCGCACCAGCAGGATCGATTGCTCCAGTAAAAAAGGAGGATGGAGTTGTCCCACCGCCAGTGAGCGCATGACGCCGCGAAGGGTGGGGTGCAACTGGGCAATGTCGATGGGGCCAACAATGCCGCGGGTGAAGCTCTCATCGCCAACGGAATAGCGGCTGGCGAGATCACCGAAGCTGGCGTCGTCGTCGACTAGTCGCAGATACAACTCCTCGGCTAGTCCCTGCTGGGGCAAACGCATCAGCCGGAAAACCACCTGCTCGAGGTCCTCACGTCGCTCCAGAAAATGGGCTTCCACCCGCTCGCCGTACCGATCTTCGAGCGCCTTCAGGAGCCGTAAATGATCCCAGCGCTGCATCGCCGTGGCCCGCAGTTGCTCCGGCAACGTGGCGATCCAATCGCCCTCCAAGCGGGCGGGCGGGGCACAGCCCATGCCAGCGCAAACCTGGCTCACCAGCTCCTGCTGCTCCTGCGGCCCAAAACGAACCTCCTGCCGCAGCGCCTTGAGCGCCAAGTCGCGAGCCATGGCCGGCAGGATGCCCTGCTGGTTGAGCAGCTCGTGCAGGGGCTGGCGGGCCATGGCCTCCACAGCGCTGCGGAGTTCGTCGTGAAATTGGGGAACGGAAAGCATCGCTCAGGCGAAGAGGAAGGGATCGAAACGGGGCGCCATCGCCCTTCGCTCAAGCGCCACTGCCGAATTGGATGTTGGCCTTGGTGAGCGCGCCAGGATCGGACATATTCACGGTGCCCAGGCTCTGGCTACCGCCGGCTTTCCAGTCACCGTCGGCATCGAACATCAGCTGGCGGGTGTCGGTGGCATAGGCGAGCGATGGCGCGCCGATTCCGAGTTGGCGGATCTCAGCCAGGTTCCCACCACCACACCGATCTGGCTGTTCGCGGGACCGTCGCGCACCACCAACTGGCCGCCCTGCACGCCGAACAGGGCCCCCTGGGTTTCCCAGAGATTCTGGGTCAGCGAGCCCAATGAGCTGCTCAGCGCCAGGATGTCGCCCCGGGCGGCGCTGAGGTTGCTGAAGGTGTCTTCGCTGAAGGTCTGCCCCCCCTCGACCAGGGTGCCTGTGTCCCAGAGCTGTTGTTTCTGCGGGGATCCCAGGCCCGCCCAGAAGGCTGGATCCGTCAGCCGTTCCGCAAAGGTGCTGCCCGGAAGGCCACTCCGGCTGGCCGCATCCAGCGCCGAACCAGCATTGGATTGCAGGAAGGTCTGCTTACCAATCCCAGCGGTTGGCCCGATCACCACGTCCTGGCCGAAGCCTCCATCGAGGCTGTTGCCGGTTCCGCCGGCCACCTGCACCACGTCATTACCAAACCCACCCTGGAAGCTGTTATCAAGGGCTACGCCGCCCACCCCCACGACGTCGTTGCCAAAGCCGCCATCGAGGCTGGAGCTGCGGGCGCGATCCAGCCAAATCGTGTCGTTGCCGCTGCCGCTTTCGATTTGGCTGGCGCTGGAGGAGCCATAGACCCCGTCATTGCCGGCGCCGGTGTTGATGATGCTGTTGCGGATGCCATCGAAACCGCCCTGGCCGCCCGCCAGAGCCGAGGCATCAAGGAAGACATTGGGTGAAATCACCCCGTCACCGTTGGCATCCGTGCCGGCCTGTTGCTCGGTGTAGATGCGGCCAATCACCGTATCGTTGCCGGAGCCGAGCAGCACCGTGGATTGATCGATGCCGGCGGTATCCATCGAGGGCAGCAAGCCCACGCCACGCGGAGCAGCGAATCCACCAACACCCACCACCGTGGCATCGCCACCGTTGCTCTGGATGTCACTGCGGGCAATACCGATCCCCTGCAGGCTCTGCAGGGTCAGGGATCCTTGAGGCAACACCGTTGGCGTGTTGAGCAGGGCCAGGCCCGACCCCTGAAACACCACGGGCCCACGGCCAGGGCCCCGCAGCTCGCTGTGATCGATGCCGATCGCCGTCGCACTCAGGTCGGCGGGCTGGGCTGGGCTGGGGGGAGCACCGGCCAAGGTCAGACTGGCGGTGGCGATGCCGCCCACCTGCGCGGGCGATCCAGGCGTTGCGGAGGAACCCGGTGCTAGAGCGAATATCTGGTAACCCTCGATCCCCTTGGCGTCGGCCACGGCGCGGGCATCGTTGGTGGTGGGTCCCGGATCCAGGTTGAGGGTGGCGGAGGCCAGCACGGCAGCGTTGGGCTGGCCGTAGAACGTGGGCAGGATCCCGGACGCTTGGGCGGCAATGGGGCCCGCCAGGGAGGGGGATTCGACCCGCAACAGGGCCGGAGCGTCGGGGGCGCTGCCCTCCAGGCCCCGCACGGTGGCGAGGGCCGAGAGCTCGGCCGTCAACAGCGGTGTCGTCTGGGGTGGCAGCAGCGATCGGCTCGCCGCCGAGGCGCTGGCCGAGAACGGGGTCGCCGTGGTGCCGATCTGCAGCACACCGCCACCACGGCTGACCACATCGAGATTGGCTAGGCCGATATTGATCGCCGTGGCATCGGCGCTGTTGTTGTTACTGCCGGTGGTGCTGGCCGTCGCGGCGGCCGTGCCGGCGATCGATCCTCCACCGGTGACCACCGAAAGAGCGGGGCTACTGAAGAAAGCGGCGTTGCCTGGATCGGAAAGGAAGCGGCTATTGCCGAGGCCCAAACCCAGCGCGGTGGCCATGGAGCCGATCAGCTGGGGAGCCGGCTCGATGACCCGGTTGCTGGCCTGGGCGCTGGGGGAAATGGTGAGTTGGAGACCACTACCGAGATAGGTGGTGCCCGGGTCGAGTTGCAGGGCCACCGCCCGCGACAGGGCGGTGGTGATGGGCTGGAACTCCATGGTGAGCAACTTGGGAAGGGATCAGAACAAGGGCAGGGAAAGGGGCCAGATCAAACGATCCGGCCCCCGTTTGGAGACATCGCCTCAGAGAGGTCAGACCGTCACCGTTGAAGCGATGGCGCTGGTGTTGCTCACAGCCGAAGCCGTGATGGTGCCGCTCGTGAGGAAGTTGACGTTGTACCCACTAATCCCCGCCGCATCGCCATGGGCGATGGCGGAGGCAGCCCCGGTGGTGGTGCTGGCCAGCACGGTGTTGGTCAGGATTGCCGAGGCACTGAGATTGCTGCTGCCGCCCGGGTTGTAGAGGGTGGCGGAGTTGCCGCTCCCCAGCAGACCCGCCACCATCACGGTGGAGTCAGCGCTCGCATCACCGGTGACGGAGGTCGCCGTGGTGGAGTAAGTGCCCTGACCGTTGGCCGTGAGGTTGCTGGCCTTCAGGTCAACGTCCGTGATGCCGGCAACGAAGGCATAGGT
>JBAXOO010000041.1:0-9060 GCA_037133235.1 Cyanobium sp. ELA507 | reverse complement strand
GACGGGGTGAGATCAGCCTTGTCACCCAAATGATCCATGGGGCCTGGAAGGGCCCCACCTTTATGGCAAGTCGACCGGCATGGCGATAGACAGCTATGGCGACTGGATGGCTGTTGCGACTAGACAGTTATTGCGACTAGACAGCCATGGCGTGTGGATCGGTCCTGAAGAGGCGACCTAAAGCAGCCTTAAGCCGCGCTGGCGCTAGCCCCGGCCCGGTGGAAGGTTTCGGCATTGCGCATCAGGGGACCCAGGAAAGTGGGACCAAAATCCACGGGCTGGTTGTAGCGCACGCCGGCGTAATAGGAGCCCATCACTGAATCCAGCCACATCAGCTGGCCGGCGATGTCGATCTTTTCGCTGTCGCTCGGCGCATGGATGCGGAGCAGGGCGGCCTGGTTGGGGGGGATGGGCGAGCGGAGCAGCAGGCAGGCCCCGTGCTGGCTCACGTCCCAAAGCTGGCCGGCGTAGCGGATGCCCCCCACCAGCACCTCAACCCGGATCGGCAGGTCGAGCACCGGCACCGAAAAACGCTTGCTCTGACGCGCAATCCTGCCTTTGGGGCTGGCCGAGGGTGCCTGGGGCTGGGGGCGGAAGAGGTCAAGCATGGCCGGAAAGGCGATGGATTAAGGCGTGATTTGGAATAGGGGTAGGAAATCTGGACCCGCAGCAACCGTACCGGCTCTCTACAGGATGGCAACTTTAGCCTGCGATGGAGTGGTTTAGGTGGTCATGACCCCAACCCATGCAGCAACCCTTAGGCGTCAATGGTGGCGAGGATACGGTCATCCCAAGGCCTGGCGCCGGTTCTCCCGCCTATTCGCCTCGGTTTTGGTCTCGATACCGTTCAGGTCTGATGCAGTTGCTGCATCGCGTTGTTGCAAATTGCCATGACAACCCCCATCGCCACCCTGCTGGTCCTTCCCGACCTCCGGCCCCTCGCCCAGCGCATGTTGGCCGTGCTTCGGCACCTCTCCCCTGCTGGCGCCGATGTCCTGCATGGCGAAGCGGAGCGGCTGGGGCGGGCCGTGGTGTTTAGCGGGGACCCCGCCGAGGCCGAGGCCCTCCGCCGGCAGCTCCAGGCTGCCGGTCTGACCACCTCCCTCAACCTGCGGTTCGTGCCCGTGGCCGCAGCCGAAGCCGGCTGAGGAATCCTCAGGGGATGGTTCCGCCGGGGAGCATCCCGCCCGCTGGCAAGCCGTTGCCTTGGCCTGTTGGCGTGCGGGCAGGGTTCCAGCCGCTCCAGCGGGCCAGTTCCTCCAGGGAGAGCACCCCCTCCCGCCGTTCAGTCCCCCTCACCCAGGTGGGGTAGGCCTTGATCGCGGCGGCATCACAGCGCTGGCGCCCCCCGTCGCTGCGGTCGCATTCCACGTAGGGAAGCCGGTTGCCGGCCTGCTGGCCAAAGAGGCTCTTCTGGCGGAAGCAGGCCGGGCACCACCAGGCTCCATAGAAGAGGTAGCCCTGCTGGCGCAAATGCTCGCCCAGGTTGATCTGGCTGGGTGTGGAGGGGGCGAGGGCTTCGCCGATGCCCGGGGTTGTGGAGGCACCCGCAGCCTCGGCTTGGGCCATGGCCAGGGGGCTGGCCCCCGCGCCCAAGGACCCCAGCAGCATCCCGGCTGCGGCGACAACCGCCCCCAGCAACGGCAGGGTGGCGCGATGGGATGCCTTGGCCATCGGCCGCAGGGCAGAGGAAGCCGCAATGTAGGTCGCGCCTCAAGGACTCCGTTCGGCCTTCCGCCCATTCGCGGCATCGCTCGGGCCGGCGGCGGCTGTGACAATGGAGAGGAGCCCTGGTGCGATGCCCTTCAGGACGGCGATGAGATGAGCGTGAACGGCTACCGCGACTACTTCAAGGTGCTCGAAGTCGAACGGGGGGCCGACGCGGATGCGATCAAGCGCTCCTTCCGCAGGCTGGCCCGCCAGTACCACCCGGATGTCAATCCCGACGACAAGGACGCCGAGGCCCGTTTTAAGGAGATCAGCGAGGCCTATGAGGTGCTCTCCGATCCGGAGAAGCGCCGGCGCTATGAACAATTCGGCCAGTACTGGAACCAGACGGGCGGCCCCAGTGGGGGTGGCCCCGGTGGGGCCGATGTGGATTTCGGTCGCTACGGCAATTTCGACGACTTCATCAACGACCTGCTCGGTCGTTTCGGCGGGCCGGGCGGCGGGCCTGCCGGCGGGTTTGGCGGCTTCGCCAGCGGTTTCCCCGGCGGCTTCTCCGGCCGCACCGCACCGTTGGACCTCGATGCCGAGGCCACGATCAACCTCTCCCTCGCCGATGCCTTCCGGGGCTGTGAGCGCACCCTGGCGGTCAACGACGAGCGGGTGCAGGTGCGCATCCCTGCGGGGGTGCGCAGCGGCAGTCGGCTGCGGCTCAAGGGCAAGGGCAACCTGCAGCCCGGCACCGGCCGCCGCGGCGACCTCTACCTCAACCTCCAGCTCCAGCCCCATCCGGTCTGGCGGATCGATGGCGATCAGCTCCGGGCCGAGCTGCCCCTGAGCCTTGATGAGCTGGCCCTCGGCGGCGAGGTCACGGTGGCCACCCCCGATGGCGAGGCCACCGTGCAGGTGCCGCCTGGCATGAGCCTCGGCCGCAGCCTGCGGCTCAAGGGCAAGGGTTGGCCGCTCAAGGAGGGCCGCGGCGACCTGCTGCTCAGCCCGGTGTTGCGGCTTCCCGAAACCCTGAGTGATCGCGAACGCGAGCTGCTCGAGGAGCTGCGCCGCAACCGCAGCAGCGACCCCCGCGAGGGCTGGATCGTCTCGGCCCGGCTGTGATCGGTCGCTGAAGCCCGGCAGAATGGAGGCCTCTGATCGGGGCGTTGATGCCTGGCTGTCGAGAAGCGAGATCTTGGCTGCCGCTCCGTAGGATCCGCCAACCCTCGCCGAGCGCATGGAGCTCTCCTACCGTCCCCGCCGGCTGCGGCGCACGCCGGCCCTGAGGGCCCTGGTGCGGGAACACCACCTCGCCCCCACCGACTTCATCTATCCCCTCTTCGTGCACGAAGGCGCCAGCATCGAACCGATCGGTGCCATGCCGGGCGCCAGCCGCTGGAGCCTCGAAGGGCTGGTGGATGAGGTGGGGCGCGCCTGGGATCTGGGCATCCGCTGCGTGGTGCTGTTTCCCAAGGTGGCCGATGGCCTCAAAACCGAGGATGGCGCCGAGTGCTTCAACGAGCACGGCCTGATCCCGCGGGCGATCCGTCGCCTCAAGCAGGTCCATCCCGGCATGGCGATCATGACCGATGTGGCCCTTGACCCCTACTCCTGCGATGGCCACGACGGCATCGTGAGCAGCGAGGGCGTGGTGCTCAACGATGAGACCGTGGCGATCCTCTGCCAGCAGGCCGTGGCCCAGGCCCGCGCCGGCGCTGATCTGATTGGCCCCAGCGACATGATGGACGGCCGGGTGGGCGCCATCCGCGAAGCCCTCGATGAGGAGGGTTTCGAGCATGTGGGCATCATCAGCTATACCGCCAAGTACGCCTCCGCCTATTACGGACCCTTCCGCGAGGCCCTCGATTCGGCCCCCCGCGCCAACTCCGGCAAGCCGATTCCTGGCGACAAAAGCACCTACCAGATGGATCCGGCCAACGGCCGCGAGGCGATCCTGGAAACCCAGCTCGATGAAAGCGAAGGGGCCGACATCTTGATGGTGAAGCCCGGCCTGGCCTACCTCGACATCATCTACCGCCTCCGCCAGGAAACCCAGCAGCCGATCGCCGCCTACAACGTGAGCGGCGAATACGCGATGGTGAAGGCCGCCGCCGAGCGGGGCTGGATCGATGAACGGGCCGTGACCCTCGAAACCCTGCTGAGTTTCAAGCGGGCCGGAGCCGATTTAATCCTCTCGTATCACGCCTGCGATGCTGCGGCCTGGCTCCGCCAGGGTTGAAAGCGCTGGGCCGGCGATGGTCGTCGGCCGGGTTGCCGCGGTGGGTGGCTCCTGGGCTGGTGGTGGAGCTGCATCGGGCCCGCGAACGCCGGCGCGCTGGTTGATGGTGGATGGGCTGCGGCGTGAATGGAGCCGATCCACAGCAGAGAGAAGTGCTGTTGAGTCGGCGAGCTCGATTAATTTATTGGCAGTGATCATGTGTCGTGCTGACGCGCTTTTGCCTGTTGCCTTGGCTGAGCAGCTGGATCTGAACAAAGGCTGCTGAGTCGGCTTGCTTGGTCGAGTGGTGCTGGTGGGGAGAAGGGAGGTATTCGCCATGGCATGCATGGTGAAGATCGCATTCAATGGATGATGGTCTAGACCTGCATGTCGTTTGCAAAACTTATCCGTCTTTCCTCGGATTAGCCCGATTCGATGTGTTGGACCTGCCTAGCTTGAGTCTGTAGCTTCGGTTTTTCCAGTGCTGGAACCTAAGGATTCTCAGGCCGCAGTGGAGGGTGTTGTGGCTGCTCGGGTTGCTCGGCCCCTGGCCAAGGCCCCCACCGGCATCCGTGGCTTCGATGGCATCAGTGCTGGCGGGCTGCCCAGGGGACGTCCAACCCTGGTGGCGGGGGCCTCGGGCACGGGGAAAACCATGTTTGCGATGGAATTCCTCTTGCGGGGGATCAGGGATTTTGGTGAGCCTGGGGTGTTGTTTACCTTCGAGGAATCCAGCTCTGATTTGATCGAGAATATGGCCAGTTTTGGTTTTGATCTCGAAAGCCTGATCGCCGGCGGGATGCTGACTATCGATGCCTTTCATGTCGAGGCCGCCGCGATCGTGGCAACGGGTAGTTTTGACTTGGAAGGTCTGTTTCTACGCCTGGAGAAAGCTATTGATTCGATTGGAGCGAAGCGGATTGTATTGGACACAATCGAGGTGATGCTGGCCAGTTTTGGCAACGACCAGATCGTGCGAGGGGAGCTCTCCCGCCTGTTCCGCTGGTTCAAAGAACGCAAGCTCACCGCGGTGGTCACGGAAGAGCGGGGCCGAGAAGGCAGCCTGACCCGTTATGGCTTTGAAGAGGTGATTTCCGATTGCGCCATCCTGCTGGACCACCGCGTTCATGAGGAAATCTCAACCCGCCGCTTGCGGATTCTGAAGTACAGGGGATCGGAGCATGGCACCAATGAATATCCTTTTCTGATCACGGATCGGGGTTTCGTTGTCTTGCCCGCCATGGGGGCCGAATCGATCACAGCCGCCTCCGATGAGCGGGTGTCGACGGGTATGGAGCAGCTCGATCAAATGCTCTGTGGCGGTATCTTTCGCGGCGCCACGCTGCTGATCAGTGGCCGGGGTGGCACCGGTAAAACCACGATTGCCGCCCAGTTGGTGGATGCGGCTTGCCGTCGCGGTGAGCGGTCCCTGTTTATCTCCTTTGAGGAATCCCAATCCCGCTTGATCCGCAATATGCGCTCGGTGGGGATCAACCTGCAGCAATGGGTGGATGCGGGTCTCCTCAAGATCTGGGCGGAGCGCTCCACGGCCTATGGACTGGAGGAGCACCTTGGCCGTCTCGATCGGATGCTCGAGGATTTCAGCCCCCAGGTGGCCGTTCTCGATGCCATGCGCAGCCTGGCGGAATTGGGGCAGGAACGCAACATCCGTGCCACCGTGGCCATGGAGATCGATATGCTCAAGTCCAGGCAAATCACTTCGGTGATTACCTCCCTGTCCCACCGCAGTGAGGATGAGTCCAGTGCCGTGGGGGTGTCTTCCCTCACCGATAGTTGGCTATTGCTGCGCAATATTGAGATGAACGGTGAACGGAGTCGCCTGCTGTTCGTGATCAAGAGCAGGGGGATGCCCCATTCGAATCAGGTGAGGGAATTCAAGCTCACCTCGAATGGGGCCGAACTGATCGAGGTGATGATTGATCCCCGCGGCACCATCCTCACCGGTTCGGCCCGAAAGTTGCAATTGGATCGTTATGCTCGAATCGCCAACAACCGTCGTGCCGCCATCAAGCGCAATCAAGTCGTCCTGCAACGCCGCACAGCAGTTCTGCAGGCCGAGATTGCCGTTCTTGAGAATGAGATGGAGGCCGCATCGGCTGATCTGGAGAAAGCCAACGAAGAGCAGTTCCGAAGGCAGGCTGCCCTGGAGGTCGATCAGGCTGCTTCCCAGCAAATCCGCGAGGTCTAAGCGTGCACCTCATCGTGGAGCCAATTCACTGGGTGCTGACGCTCTATGTCAATGGAGCCTCGCCTCGCTCGACCGCCGCCTTGGTCAATATCAGGAAAATTTGTGATCATGAACTGGCC
The DNA here is from genome assembly GCA_037133235.1 of Cyanobium sp. ELA507. Taxonomy (GTDB): domain Bacteria; phylum Cyanobacteriota; class Cyanobacteriia; order PCC-6307; family Cyanobiaceae; genus Cyanobium. The sequence goes on along the minus strand of JBAXOO010000041.1, from coordinate 2,858 downwards.
GGCCGGGTCGATCTCACGGTGGTAGACATCCGCACGGATCCGGATGCAGCGATTCGCGACAAGATCATCGCCATCCCCACCTTGGTGAAGCAGCAACCTGCACCGATCCGTTATCTCGTTGGCGATCTAGCCAACGAAGAGCGGGTGCGCAGTGCCCTTGAAATCATCCCTGTGGCTGATCAGCCCTGAGCATCGCCATGCCCACCCCAGAGCAGCAAACCGTGGCCGACACCGTTGAACAGCTTCAGCGCCAGGTGGAAGATCTTCGTGCGGCCTTGCAGGCGATCACCACCGGCGAGGTGGATGCCCTGTTGATGGAAGCGGGCGCCGTCGAGTCAGGCGAGGCGACCCGGATTTACACCCGCACCACGGCCGATCAGCCCTATCGCCTGATTGTGGAGCAGATGGGAGAAGGTGCGGCCACGATGTCCAGTGGTGGTCTGGTGCTTTATGCCAATCAGCGTCTGGCAGAACTGACGGCTCGGGAGCGCTTGTCGATCCTGGGCAACCCGCTTGCTGATCTGGTGGCGGCCGCCGATCAGCAGGCCCTGGAGGTGCTGCTGCAGGTGGCACCCGGTTGCACGGAGCACGCCCCCCTTTCCTTGCTGAAACCGGATGGCTCATCGCTGCCGGTGCTCGCCGCCATGAGTGGGCTGGAAAGCGAAGGCGTGAGGATTCGTTGCCTGGTGGTTGCCGATCTGAGCCGCATCCGTGAGACCGAGCAAGCTCTCCAGAGCAGTGAACGTCGCTATCGGCTGCTGGCGGAAAATGCCGCCGCGGTGGTGATCGAAACCAATGATCAACAACGAATCACCTGGGTCACCTCCTCGATCGAGACCTTGCTGGGTTGGCAGGTGAAGGAATTGATCGATGCCGCCATCACCGACCTTGTGAATCCTGAGGACACCTTCACGCTCGATAAGGAAGCACGGCCCATCCACCTGCTGCTGCGGCTGCGATCCCGGGATGGGGGCTTCCACTGGATGCAGGGTCTGTCCTGGCCCCTGCCGGTGCCGCCCGAAGGCTCGGGGGGGTGGATCTGCAGCTTTCAGGATGTGGACACCCTGATGCAGCAACGCCGTGTTCTGGAGAAGGAAAGGACCCGCTTGGCCGCCACCATGGATTCGCTGCTGGATCCCCATGTGGTGCTCGATGCCGTGCGCGATTCCCACGGTGGGATCATCGATTTCATTTATACGGATGCCAATGAAACGGCCTGTATGGAGATGAAGCTTGAGACTAATCAGTTGGTCGGCCGTCACCTGCTTGAGGCGATGCCGCCCCAGCTTGGTGCGGCGCTGTTTACCATGTATCGCCAAACCGTGGAAACGAAGCAGCCCCTCGTGCTGAATGACTTCGTTTATCCCTATCAGATGAAGGCCGAAGATCGCCGCTATGATGTGCGCGCCGTGGCGGTCGGTGATTCGATTAGCTATACCTGGCGTGATGTGACCGAGCGCCACCTGACCCGGCTGCGCCTGGAGGCCTCGGAGGAAAAATACCGGCTGCTAGCCGAAAACTCATCCGATGTGGTGATTCAAAGCCGCCAGGGTCAATTGGTCTGGGTGTCTTCTTCCCTTCAGCCCTCCCTCGGTTGGACGCCAACCGACTGGCTGGGCCGGCGGCTCGAAGCGCTGGTTCACGCTGAAGATCTTGATGTTTTCCATGGCATCACGCCCGCCCTCGATGCTGGTAGTGAGGCGGTGGTGGTGCGGTTCAGGTTGCGGGCCAGGGATCTCAGCTATCACTGGGTGGAAATGCACGCCAAGGCTTACATCAATATCAATGGCGAAAAGGATGGAGAAGTGGCCTCATTCCGCACGGTGGATAGCGAGGTGAGCAAGGAGCAGCAGCTGGAGCATCGCGCCCGCAGCGATGAACTGACAGGACTGGCCAATCGCAAGGAGGTGTTGGAGCACATCGAGCAATTGCTCCAGTTCCACCGCCGTGGCGATCGGCTTTTGGCCGTGGCGTTCTGTGATCTCGATCACTTAAAGGACATCAATGACAGCCAGGGGCATCAGGCCGGTGACCTGGTTCTGCGTGCTGCGGCGGAACGCATCAGCAGCAATGTTCGCCGAGATGACGTGGTGGCCCGCTTCGGCGGCGATGAGCTTCTGGTGGTGCTCCATGGGGTCGACAACCTCGCCCAAGCGATGGCGGTGGCCGAGAAGATCCGCTTGGCCTTTCTGCCGCCGGTGTCCCTGCCCGATGGCGGAGACCCGATCACGATCACCATGAGCATCGGCGTCACCGTGGCCCAACCGGACGACACCGTCACCACCCTGATCAACCGCGCCGACCAGGCCCTCTATCAGGCCAAATCCGAGGGCCGCAACCGGGTGGTCCCCATCGCTCCCCCCGATCCGGAAGGCAGCTGATTCCAGCTGCCGTTGGCGCCCAGGCGATCGCCGCGCCGCTGAACGGGCCGCTGGGCCATCAGAACCGCTTGAATAGAGGCAGCGATGGGACCGGGGAGATGGGCATGAGCCGGCTGGGCCATGTGGCGGTGCGGGTGCAGGACATGGACCGGGCCAAGGCCTTCTACCAGGCCCTTGGCCTGAGGCTCACCTGGGATGCGGAGGATTGGGCCTATCTGCAATCGCCCGCCAACGGTGATGGCGTTGCCCTGTTGAGCCCCGCCTACACCGCCGCCGGCCCCCACTTCGCCTTCCACTACGACGAACGGGCCCAGGTGGATGCGGTGCATGATCGGCTCGAGGCCGAGGGCCACACCGTGGGCCCGGTGCACGACCACCGGGATGGCACCGCCTCCTTTTATATGAAGGATCCGGAAGGCAACTGGCTGGAGTTGCTGTACGAGCCGGCCAGCGGCATCTCCTCGAATGTGGGCGAGC
>JBAXOO010000040.1:0-9083 GCA_037133235.1 Cyanobium sp. ELA507 | reverse complement strand
GTCCGGAATCTTCCCTAGAGCCAGGGGGTGCGGCTGGGAACTCCGCTCGAAAAAGGCCACCACACCCTGGGGGTGGGAGGCATACCGCCGAGCCGGGTGCAGAGGCAGCTGCGGGGGCCCGGAACGTGCCTGGCGCTGGCGTTGCCGCTCCGCAGGCTGCTCAGCCTGGGCCTGATCCTCAGCCTCTGCAACGGCCAGGCCCCGGCCGATGCCTACGGTCCCGGGCCTGGGGCCCAGACCAAGCCCAGCTTCCAACCCTGCCGGCGCCAGGGCCAGCGCCATTACGACGTGATCGTCTACGGCGATGAGCCGGCCGGAGTGATGATGGCCCTGGAACTGAGCCGCCAGTTGCCCCAGCTGGCCGGCCTCCACCATCCCCGCATCGCTCTGGTGACCGCGGCCGACATCAGCCCAGGCCTGGGGGGCACCATTGCCCGCGCGGGCCTGGCCTACCTCGATCGCAACCAGGTCCCCCGCGACATGTGGGGCGTGCTGCCCCCCTTCGCTCCCTCCTCCGAGCTCTACCGCCGCTTCCTGCGGCTCACTGGCGTGCACCAGATCGCCGTGGATCCGCGGCGGGCCTCCCTGGCCTTCCGGCGGGCCCTGCGGCGGGCAGGCATTGCCGTGTTGCCGGCCGCCTTACCCACGGGCACCGAGCTGGAGCGCCCGGCCGGCGAAGCGGCGGCGACCTTGGGCGCAAGCCTGCAGAGTCAGCGCCTCTGCGTGCTCGAAACGGCACGGCATGGCCGCCTGGGTGCCGATCTCTTTATCGATGCCAGCCTCGGCGCTGCACTGGCTCACCTGGCTGGCGTGCCCTTTCTGGTGGGTCTGGGCCCCCGCAACCTCGCCCAGGAGAGCCTCGCCCTCGGCTGGATCTTTGAGGTGGAAGGGCTCTCCCTCACCCAGCTGCGCACGCTGGAGGAGCAGCTCACCCGGCGCCTGCTGGATCGCCACGACCTCGAAGCCCAACAGTGGCTGGTGCCCTGGCCCGCCTACCGCCACAACCGCCAGCGCCTGCTGGCCGATCTGCTCGATCGGCGTGGTAACCCCAAGCTGTTCTTTTCCTCCACCAGCGACAGCGCCGACCAGCAGAGTCCGGCCCTCAGCATCGCCGTGCATGGGGAGCAGGGCCTTGCCCCTGGCCTGCGGCAGGCGCCGGCCCGGCTGGATGCGGCCAACGTGGCGATCCTGCCCGATCGGCTGAGCTTCAACGCCCTGATCTTCCGCAACAGCGCTGCGCAAAACCGGGAGGTCATCGCCCGCCAAGGCAAGCCACTGGACTGGATGGTGCCGGCGGCGGCCGATGTGGAGAGCTTCTTCCTGCGCCATGGCGCCCGGCGGGTCACCTGGATGCCGGAGCTCTACATCCGCTCCGCCGACCAGATCACCCACCCGATCGAAGCCCTCAGTGCGGATCTGATGGCCCGCGGCGGCGTTCCCCGGGAGCGCGCTTTGGGCACCTTCACCTACTACCTGGATTTCCGCGGCGGAATCTCGGCCTTCATGCCCCCCTCCAAGCCCACCTTCAACTTCGGCTACCGCCACACCCTGCCGCGGGAGGTGAGCAACCTGGCGGTGCTGGGGCCGGCCAGCGGCTTCGGCGGGCTCGGGGTAGGGGCAGGGCGGATCATCGAACTCAACATCTCCGTGGGCCAAGGGTTAGCGATCGCTTCGGCCGTGGCCCTGGCCCGCCGCATTCCCCTGGCCCGCGTCGATGACCATGCGGTGGCTCAGCTGATGCCCGCCGGCTTTGGGCCCTACGGCAGGCCCTCCGGCAGCACCGCCTTCAACCTGTTCATCGGCCGCCTGCTTTACCTGCTGGAGACCAGGGTTGAATCCTGGTTCCCCCACTGGCCCTGGGAACCCGTCTGGCGCCCCCCCATCGGCAGCTGAGCCAACGAAGAGGGCTAACTTATGGCCTCAGCGACAGGATCTTGCGAGGTCGTTCCTACGGCATCATTCTCGCCGGCGCCCTGTTGACGGCCCTGCCACTGCTGATCTTCAGCCGGGCGATGGGACTACGCCATGCCTCACTGGAGCGCAACCGAAGCGACCGGATCAGCGCCGAACTCTGCCAGTCCCTGGCGGGGGCGGAGCTCTACCTCGCCATGCCCCGCAGCCTCGAAGGGGCAGGGGCGATGTCCCGGATGGGGGAACTGCTCACCTCCTTGGAGCTCACCCCCCTCCCGCCCGGCAGCCCTCAGGGGGCCGCAGCGTTTGCCAAGGCCGGCAGCAGCAAACAGCCCCCCGCCGCTGCAATCAGCCGGGAATTCAGCCCCACCCACTCCTGTCCGAAGAACTCCAACGCCCCCCAGCTCACGGTGGTGGCCGATCCCGCCGACCCGGCTCAGCTCCTGATCGGTACCCTGACGAGCCAGGGCCAGGGGGGAGAAGCATGGCTGCGGCTCAACACCAGGGCACTGCTCGATGGGGAGGGAACGATCCGGCAGATCCGGCCTGGGGAGGCAGGGCCGGATTCGGGGTTGTCCGAAGGCACCACGCCCCAGCGACTGTGGTGCGCCGACACCTGCCTGCTGCTGTTACCGGCAGCGGGTGAGGAGCAACAGGAAGGACGCCTAGTCCAGGCCCTGGCCTGGAGCGTTGGTGGCCTGGCGCTGGCCCTGACCACCGCCTTGGCTTTGCGATCCGAAGCCGAAAGCCAACGCCAACGTCAACAGTTGGCCGGCCTGCGGCTGGACAGCCAGAGCGGCCTGCTCTCGCGCCTCGCCCTGGAGGAGGACCTGGGCAATCCCACCCTGGGGCAGCAGGCCCAAGGCGTCGAAACGCTGCTGCTAGCCATGGTGAACCTGCGCCTGCTCCGGCGGCAACGCACCTTTCTGCGCGATGGCGAGATCCGCAGCCTGTTCAGCTCGGTCCGCCATGCCGTGGCCGAGGGCGGGCCGGTCGGAGCCGGCGCCCGCTTCTATCGGGCCTCGGAAAACCGGCTGGCGGTGCTGCTGTTTGCCAAACCCGGAGACGACCAAGCGCTATTGGACGACCTTTACGGGCGGATCAAAGCGGAGATCCAGACCCAGAGAACCACCAGGCTCAGGGACAACGACATCCTGATCACGGCGCAGCGGCTTGCCTTCGGAGCCGGAGACATCTCGCGGCTTGATCTGCATGGCTATAGCGAAATCCTTGCCCTTGAAGAACGCCGCAGCCTACGGCTGATTGAAGCCGGCGATGCCAATCGGGTGATGCAAAAAGCCGCCATCCGAGACCAGCTTCAAACCCTCACAGACGACGACATTGAGTTGGTTTTTCAGCCGATTCTCCTGCTCTCCAATCCCGGCCAATTCGGGCTGGAAGTCCTCACCCGCTTCCGCACGGCCGTTCTCCGCCAGGAATCCACATGGAAGCTCATGGTCACGGCCCATGAATTGGGAGTTGCCCACCACATCGACAATCTGGTGATCAAGCGCCTGCCACTGCTTCAGCAGGCCCTCCATGACAACCCCCTACTCAAGGAGCGAATCGACTATATCGCGGTCAACATCAGCAGTGATTCAGTTTCCAGCCCAGAACGGCTTGAAGCGCTGATTGAAAATTTTCAGATGCTACAGATCGACCGTTCGCGCTTCTGCCTTGAGTTCACGGAAATACCGGGGAATGATTCGCTCAGCGACACCGACAATGTGACGGCCGCAACGGAACGGCTCACCAGGGAGTTGGGCCTGCGCATCTTCATTGATGACTTCGGCTCCGGTCTCTCCAACTACCGCCGCATCTGTGAAGCCTGGTACGACAGCGTCAAGCTGGACATGAATCTGGTGGCAGGGATCGGCGACTCCTTCCGGTTGCAGCGCTACGTGGGCTCCCTGATCGAAACCGTGCACTCCCTCGGCAAAACGGTGGTCTGTGAAGGGGTGGAGGATTTCGCCGACTTCGCCACCGCCATTCGGCTTGGATCCGATGCTGTTCAGGGTTTTCTGATCTCCCGCCCGATCAGCTGGGAGGCCATCCCAAGTTTCCTGATGGAAGCGGAATGGGCCTCGGCGGCAGCCATCACACCGATGGTGGCCAAGATCCGCTCCTCGGACCGCCTCCTGCTCCCCGACCCCCAGTCCATCAAAATCCAGGCCCCGGTGCCCCTGGAGCGCCAGATCCTCGACAACTGGTTTGAGCTGCGCAGCTTTGAGGAGTTTGTGCTGCTGTTTGTCAATGAACTCAAGCGCTGGGGCCTCGACATCCTGCGGCTCTCGCTCGCGTTTCTCCCCGATGAAGACGACATCGACTGCAGCCAATACGTGTGGCTTCCCGCCAAACCGGGAGAGGTGACCACCCTGCGCATGGATCGGGCCTTTCTGCAGCAGGAGGAACACCTCAACAGTGCCCTCCATCACATTGCCAGCCGCGCCCGGTTCTACCGCCAGCGCCTTGCCGCCATGCGAGAGGTGGAATTCAGCTTCCTGGAACTGCTCAAGGAACAGGGCTGCAGCGACTACCTCGGCATCCGACTCGACTCCCGCGGCATTTCGATTCCGGTCCTCACGATTGGGTTGCGGGGGGAAAGCAGCTTCAGCGATGAACAGATTCAGAGGATCGTGTCAATGAGCAGCCTGCTCAGCCTGCTTTTTTATACCTTTGAAAGTGAGCGGGCAAAACGACTGGCCCTGCTGGATGCCCTTACCAATCTTCCCAACAGGCGAAGCTTCGATTCCTTTCTCAAGGCCAACATCACCGCCGCACGCACCAACAAAACCAAACTTGCCCTCGCCCTGGTCGACATCGACCGCTTCAAACTCGTCAATGACACCCTGGGCCACGCCTATGGCGATGCCTGCCTGCGGGAGCTGGGCACCATCCTCAACTCGGATCTACGCCGCGACCGGGATTTCGTGGCCCGGCTGGGCGGGGAGGAATTTGCCGTGATTCTGCCGGACACGAGTGGGGAGGAAGCGCGGCAGCTCTGCGAAGTGCTGCGGGAGGCGGTCACCCGGGCCCGGGTGACCACAGCGGAAGGCCACGAGGGGCTGCCCCTCTCGATCAGCCTGGGGATCGCGGTCTGGGATCCTGCCAGCTCGGCAGAGTGCGATGGCGATCTGCTCCAGCAACTCGCCGACGACTGCCTCTATGAGGCCAAGCGGCAGGGACGCAATCGGGTGGTCTGCCGCCCACTCCCGAGTTGAGCGCTCGCCGCTTCAAGCGGCGCTGAGCAGCCGCCGCCGGGCCCGCTCACTGAGCTCTTCCCCCAGCAGCGTGAGCACCACGTACACGGCCACCAGGGCCAGCAGTTGGTCCCAGGCAAAGCTGCTGAGGCTCTCCAGCAGCTGGCTTCCCAGGCCGGTGGCCCCCACCAGGCCCACCACCACGGTTTCCCGCAGCATCACATCGGCGCGGTAGGCGCCGTAGGCCAGGTAGGGACCGGCAATGGCCGGATAGCGGCCGTAGAGCAGCGCCAGCCGCGGCCCCACACCAGCGCTGGCGAGGGCCTCCTCCACGGCGGGGCCCCCATCGCCCAGGCCCTCCGCCAGCAGGCGGCCCAGAATCCCGGCGTTGTGGAAAGCGAGGGCCAGGGCAGCCGTTAGCACCCCGGGCTTGAGCACCAGCAACAGCAACAGACCCGTCAAGGGCGGAGGCCAGAGCCGGCCGAGGGCCCAGAGCAAGCGCACCAAGACCCCCAGCGGCAGCCAGGGCGCCGCCAACAGCCACTGCAGGGGTGGAAGTCCCACGGCCATGGCTGCCGCCAGCAGGGTGAGCATCAGGGTGCCACCGATCAGGGCGGGCCAGGGCAACTCCAACACCGCCGGCCCCGGCAGCAGCCCACCGGGATCAAAGCCTTGGAGCCCCTGCCAGGTGAGCAGGGCCTTCGGATCCACCCCTAGGGTCCACCCCACCCAAACAGCAAGGGGAACCAGGGCTACGACGGCCAACACGATCTCGCGCCCCCGAAGCCCCACACTCCCAGTGCCCAGGCCCAGGCGGCGGGGCATCAGCCAGCGACGCCGCAGCCATCCCAGGCCCGTTTCCAGGGCCAGCATCACCACCAGCAGCAGCCAAAGCCCACTCCAGAGTTCATGGAACTCCAGCGACTGCAGCGTGAGCCTCAGGTCGGTGCCCAGGCCGCCCAGCCCAAACACCCCCAGCAAGGTGGCGCTGCGCAGGGCGCACTCGAGGCGATAGCCGCCATAGCTGAGCAACCCCGGCAGCAAGGGTGGTCCCAGGGCCGTGAGCAGGGCCGCTGGCGCGGGGGCACCGGCGGCCCGCAGGGCGTCGAGGCGGGCGGTGTCGAGGCTATCCAGCAGGTCGCCCACCACCCGCGCCACCAGGGCTCCGAAGGGAATCGCGATGGCCACCACGCCCACCACCGGCTGCAGCCCGACCAGCTGGAGCAGCAGCAGCCCCCAGAGCAGTTCGTGGATGGCCCGGGGCACCGCCAGCAGCCGCCGGATCAGCCCCGCCGGCCAAGCGCAGCCCAGACAGGTGCTCCAGAGGGTGCGGGAACTGGCCAGGCCGAGGCCCACCCCCAGCACCAGGCTCACCATCCAGCCCAGCAAAGCCATGCCCACGGTGGTCGCCAAACCGGAGAGGGCCGAGCGGAGCACCAGTGGATCGAGCGACGGCGTGAAGGCCGCCCGCACGAACTCGGCGAGCAGGTCCAGCCCCCCCCCATGCACCTGGAAGGGCAGAGCTGCCAGCAGGGGCAGGAGCACCAAGGCTGGGAGCAGCACCAGCAGCGGCGCCGCGGGGCGCAGCCCTTCGGCCCAGGAGCCACCGGGGCGAAGCCACGGCGATGGTTGGGCCTTGGCCAGGGGGACGCCCCTCATCCGACCAGGCCAGCCTCGCCGCTCAGGGGTTCGCCACTGGAAGCCGCGCCCCTAGGGAAGCCCGGGGCCTCGGCGGGCGGGGCCAGCGCCGGGCCTTCTCCCCGGTAAAGCCGCTCCAACAGCGGCGCACCGGTTGGCGGGGCCAGGGTTGCCGCGGGACCATCGAAGACCACCCGACCGGCCCGCAGGGCGATCACCCGATCAAAGCCTTCCAGCAGATCGGGACGATGCAGGCTGAGCAGCAGGGCCCGGGGGGCCGTGGCCTCGGCCAACAGGAGCTCCAACAGGGAGGCCGCCAGGCGAGGGTCGAGGCTGGCCAGGGGTTCATCGGCCAGCAGCAAGGTGGGGTTCTGGCGAAGCAACCGGGCGACCGCCACCCGCTGCCGCTGCCCCCCCGACAGGGCCGCCACCGGCTGGCCCAGCAGTTCCGGCGCCAGATCCACCCGGTCCAGGGCTTCGGCATTGGCGGCCGTTTCCAGGGGCAGCAACAGGTTGAGCAGGGCCCTGGGCCAACCCCAAACCGCCAGCCGACCGGCATTGAGGTTCTGCTGCACGCTGAGCTGCTCGATCAGGCGCAGGTCCTGCCAAAGGGTGCCGATGCGGGCCTGTTGGCGCCGGCGAGCCCGGCGGGAGCGGGCGGGAGGTTCGCCTTGCCAGCACACCTGGCCGGCCTCCGGCTTCAGGTGGCCATTGGCCACCGCCAGCAGGGTGCTCTTGCCGGCGCCACTCGGTCCCAGCAGCGCCACCCGCTCGCCGGGCCGGATGGCCAGGCTCACGTCGGCCAGGCGGGGAGCGCCGCGGCCCGGCACCGCCACGTTGCGCAACTCCAGCAGCGGCGCCAGGCCTACCGCCAGCCCGGACGGCAACACCATCAGCGGATCTTGCCGATCTGCCGCCCCACCTGCTCGATGCGGTCATAGGCGGCGGCATTGGCCTCGGTGAACTGCTGGGCACCGAACAGGGCCAGGATCTGCTTCTGCTCCGGGTCGGTGGGCCGCCAGCTGAGGATCGCCTTCTGGAGCCGGGTGGTGAAACCCTTGCCGAAACGGGCATCGAGATCCCCCTGGGCGATCCAGTGGTAATCGGGGTAGCCGGGGCTCTTCCAGATTGGAATCACCTTGGCGCGGTTGGCCTTGCCGTCGTGGAGGCTGGTGCGCCACACCTGCTCATTCACCACGCCGGCGTCGTAGGCCCCGCTTGAGACCAGGGCGATCGTGGTGTCGTGGCTGCCGCTGAAACCGGGGGCTCCGCCGGCGAAATCGCTGAGCTTCACCCCGGCCTGGGCCAGGAACCACTGCGGCATCAGCCGACCGGAGGTGGAACTCTCCGAACCGAAGGTGAAGCGCCTGCCCTTGAGCTCCACCAGATCCTTCTGGTTGGTGATCGGTTTCAGACCGCTCTTGGTGCTGGCGATGAAGATGGAGTGGAAGCTCACATCGATGTCGCGCTGGGCGAGCACCTTGGCCCCCGGTTTCTGCAGGCGGGCCTGCACACCGGTGAGGCCGCCGAACCACACCAGGTCAAGGTTGCCCGTGCGGAAGGCCCCCACGGCGGCGGCGTAATCCACCACGGGCACGTACTTCACTTTCACCCCCAACTGCTTGCTGAGTTGGGAAGCCACCAGGGGATACAGGCGGTTGAGCTTCTCGGGCTTCTGGTCGGGGATGGCACCGATCCGCAGCTCCAGCGGCGCGGAAGGCTGCTGAGCCCGGGCGGGCAAGGGGGCCAGCAGGCGAGCCAGGCTGCCGAGGGCGGCGCCAGGGCCGCTGGGTGAGCTGGCGCCAGGCCCGGCAACCGGTGCCAGCGGAAGGGTCGCGAGGGTGAGCCCAGCCAGAGCCGCCAAGGCACCGGAACGGCCGGGATGGCGCAGGGGGAAGGGCAAGGGCATCGCGGGCCTACCAACCAACAATCACCCCACTATGCAAAGCCGGGTCGGTCGAGCCCCCTGAACAGGCCCCGCGATCGAGCCAAAGCCATGGGCTCCGGGCCATGGGCCAAAGTCTTGATGGGTCAAGCTTCACGCCCCCCGCCCATGGCTGCGCCACTGCCGATCGCCGCCTTTCTGGCGCAGGGGGGACCCATCCTCGATGTGCGCAGCCCCGCCGAATTCAGCCAGGGCCACATCCCCGGCGCCAGCAACCTGCCCCTCTTCAACGACGCCGAACGGGCTGAGATCGGCACGCTCTACAAGCAGGAAGGGCGCCAGGCGGCGGTGTTGAAGGGGTTGGCCTTGGTGGGCCCGCGGATGGAAGGCCTGGCCGCTGCCCTCACCGCGGCCGTGCCCCCCCCTGCCCGGTCTGCAGAACCCAACAG
>JBAXOO010000039.1:0-9126 GCA_037133235.1 Cyanobium sp. ELA507 | reverse complement strand
GCCGGCCTTCGGCGGCCTCCAACGCCTGCTTCTGGAGCGCCTCCACCTCCACCCGTCGGGCCGCCAGGGCGGTGCGAGCTTTCTGTAGCTCAGCAGTGGCGGGGAGGCTCAGCAGCCCCAGGGCCACCACCGCATCGGGCAGGCCGCGGGCCCCATCCCGCACCCCGGCCGCCTGGCGCAGTTCGCGGTCGATCCGCTGACAGAGGGCCTGCAGCTCCCGGCTTGCCCCCTGCTCAGCCTCCAGGCTCGGCCGTGCCGCCTCGGCCCGCAGGGCGATGGCCAGCTGGACCTCCAGGTCTTCGATCGCCCCCCGCTGCTGTTCGAGGGCCGCCAGGCGGTTGCGGGCGGCGGCGCGGCGATCGAAGCGGTCGGCCGCCTGGGTGAGTTCGGCCCGCCGGCGCTGGGCCTCGCTGAGGGCGTTGCTCGCCTGCTGGCGCCAGCGCTGCCGGGCGGCCACCACCGCGCTGATCCGCTCCACCAGCCGGTCCAGGGCGGCCTGGTCGGCGGGGAGTTCCAGCTCCGGGGTTTCGGCATCGGTGCCGTTGGCCGTGCCGGATACGAGGAGGTCGAGGGGCTCGTCCGGGCCGGGGCCGTCGAGGCGGGTGGCGGCCAGGGCAAAGGGCTGCCATTCCTGGGCGGCCTGCTGGCGAAGCCAGAGCAGGGTTCGGTTTTGCTCCTCCACGGCCCGGCTGGCCACCTTGGCCTGCTCCTCCAGCCAGGTGCCGGCGCGCTCGTGGAGCACCGTGGCAAAGAGGGTTTTCAGCAGCGCCTCCCGTTCCTCCGCCCGGGCCCGCAGCACCTCGGCAAAACGGCCCTGGGGCAGCAGGATCACCTGGCGGAACTGGGCCGCATTCAGCCCCACGATCTCCTCCACCTCCCGGGTCACCTCCGTGGTCTTTGCGGTCACGGTCTGGAACTCGCTGCCCTGCAGCCGCTCCAGGGCCGCCGTGGGGGCTTTCTCAGTGGTGCCTTCGCCGCGGACCTTGCGGGCGCTGTAGGCCGGGGTGCGTTGCACGCGGTAGCGCCGACCGCCGGCAGAAAAGGCCAGCTCCACCCGCGGCACCGCCCCAGCTGGGGCATGGTCGGAGCGCAGGCCCTTCACCCCCCGGTCGCCGGACACGTCGCCGTAGAGGGCGAAGCTCATGGCATCGAGCAGGAAGGTTTTGCCGGCCCCGGTGCTGCCGTGGATCAGGAAGAGGCCTTCGCCGCTGAGGGCATCGAAATCGATCGCAACGCGGCCTGCATAGGGCCCGAAGGCCTCGATCACCAGGTGGTGGGGCTTCATCGCTGCGGCCCGCGGCTGGCGCGATCGAGGGCCTGGCGCAGCAGTTCCTGTTCTGGAGCGCTGGGCGGCCGGCCCTGCTGATCGGTGAAGAAGGAAGCGGCCAGCTCCAGCGGCGAGCGGGCCTCGCGGATCTGGCGGTTGCGGTCGCTGGCGGAGGAGCGCACCGCCTGGGGCGGCTGATGCCGCAGCTCCACGGCGTGGGGAAAGCGCTCCCGCAGCCGGGCCATGGCCTGCAGGGGCAGGGTTTCATCGGTGAGGATCGCCCGCACCCGGGCCTGGCGGGCCGCCTCGAAGGCCGGATCGGTGCAGAGCGCCTCCAGGCGTCCCTCCAGGGTCCGCAGGGGCCGGCCCACTTCCAGCGGCACCAGCTCCACCGCCGGGGTGCCATCGGCGGCCAACTCGACGATCCGCACCGACTTGCGATGGCGTTCCTCCGAAAAGGAATAGGGTAGGGGGCTGCCGGCATAGGCCAGCCGCGGCCCATCGAGCTGCTGGGAGCCATGCAGGTGGCCCAGGGCCACGTAATCGAAGCCGCTGAAGGCCTCCACGCTCACCCGATCCACCTGGCCCACGCTCAGCTCCCGCTCCGAATCGGAGGGTTGGCCGCCGGCCACGAAGCTGTGGGCCACCAGCACCGAACGGGTGCCTGGCCGGCCCGCCAGGTCGCGGCGGATCGCTTCCAGAGCCAGCCGGGTGGTGACCTCCTGGCTGAAGCGTGCCGGGGCCTCGGCTCCTTGGCCCCCCTGCTGGCCGAGTAGCCGGGGCCCATCCACCAGCGGTTCGAGGTAGGGGAGCGGGTAGACGGCCACCGCTGCGCCCCCGGCGCGGGGCTGCACCAGCACCGGCTCGCTGGAGCGTTCGACGGCGCCGCGAATCGTGACCCCCAGGGCGGTGAGCAGGGGGTCGTAGACGGAAACGCGCACGTGGGAATCGTGGTTGCCGGCAATCGCCACCACGGCGATCTCGGCGCGGCGCAGCCGGACCAGGGTTTCCGTGAACAGCGACACCGCCTCCGCCGGCGGGATGGCGCGGTCGTAGAGATCGCCGGCGATCACCACCAGGTCCACCGCCCGTTGCTGGGCCAGGGAAACGATCCGATCCAGGGCCTCGGCCTGCTCATCCAGCAGGGAAGCGCCGTGAAAGGTTCGCCCCAGGTGCCAGTCGGAGGTGTGGAGCAGCCGCATCGGCGGAGGCTAAGGCCAGCCTTGGGCAAGCCATCGGCGCCGCCGAAGCGATCAGCGCCGCTAATCGGAGCCAGAAGCAACGCCAACCAACACCCCCTAGACAGGACCCGCCAGGGCGCTTAAGGTTTGCTTAAGTTTCGTTCCGGTCCGCCGGCCCCGAAATTCACACCGTTCGGAAACAGCAGGCCCCACCAAGGCCGAGTCCGATCCCAACGGTTCCTGTCTCGATCAACTGTGGGTACCAAAGGCTCGGATGGTGGTGACCATCCGAGCCTTTTTTGGTCCAACCTGGAGGCACACCTCCCAAGGCGTCAGGCCATGAGCAGCCCCCATCCCAGCCCAATCAGCGGAGGCCTGGCCAGCCTGCGGGCTCAGGAAGGGCTGGTGGTGCGGCCAGCCGCCGAGCGCTTCCATAGCCACCAAGGCTGGCTCGAAAGCTGGCACAGCTTCAGCTTCGCCGGCCATGACGATCCGGCTTGGCGGGGCTTCGGACCGCTGCTGGTGATCAACGAGGACCGCATCGACGGCGGCCGGGGGTTCGGCATGCACCCCCACAGCGACATGGAGATCATCACCGTGATGGTGGAGGGGTCGTTGCGGCACCGGGATTCGATGGGCCACAGCGAAGCGCTGCGGACCGGCGAGGTGCAACGGATGAGCGCCGGCACCGGCATCGTGCACAGCGAGATCAATGGCGGCGAGCAAACCTGCCGGCTGCTCCAGATCTGGATCACCCCCAGCCGCCGCGGGATCACCCCCAGCTACGACCAGAAAGCCTTCCCCAGTGCCGAGGGCTGGACACTGCTGATCGATCCGGAGGGCAGCGAAGGCGCCATGGCGATCGAGCGCCCGGTGCGCCTCTGGCGGGGCAGACCCCGCGCCGGCTCGCCCCTGACCCTGCCCGTAGCGGCCGATGCCCATGGCTGGATCCAGGTGATCGATGGCAGCCTGGAGGCTTCCCTGAACAGAGCCAACCCGGCCAAGGACGCCGATCCCATGCGAGGCCATCTGGAGGCCGGCGACGGCCTGGGCTTTTCCCCCGGCATAGGTGGCTCCCTCACGGCCCTGGGCGATGGCGCCGACCTGCTGCTGTTCGAACTGCGCTGAAGCGGGCTTGTCGCCGCAAGGGTTGACCGGCGTCACCCAGCCCTAGGCCTGCCGCAGCGCCTCCAGGTCGCCGCGGCCATGGAGCTCCACGAGGGCGTCGTAACCGCCGATCGCCACCCCATCAATGGAAATCTGGGGCACGGTTCCGCCGGCTTTGGGCTCCACCAATTGGTAGGGGATGCCCAGGGTTCGCAGCAGGCGCAGGGCCCGCTTGCACCAGGGGCAGCCCGCCTTCACCGCAATCGTCAGCCGCGGCTGGCCGGCGGGAACCTCCACGGCGGCAGGGCTTTGGCGGCTCGGTGCTGCCGGTTCCCCGGCAGGATCCGTGAACGCCACCAGTAGATCGGCACCATTGAGCACCAGGGTGCCCGGCTCCAGGTGACCGCCCCACACCTGGCAATGGCCATCGGAGAGGCTCAGGTGCAGATGCACCCCCTCGGGCCCGATCGTGCCCTGCAGGGTGATGATCTCCAGCAGGCCGCTCAGCACGGTGGGCTGGCCACTGGCGGGACATTGGAAGGCGGCCTGGGAGAGGTTGCCCACCACACTGAGCACAAAACCCGAAGCGTTCTGCTCCCTGGCCAAGGTCTCCAGGCTGCGGCGCACATCGCTACCGGCATCAAGGTGGAGCGCCACGGAACGCATGGCCTAGTCGGTGCAGTGGGGGCAAGATTACGCGCTGCAGGGCAGAGCGCCCGCCTCCACGCCGGGCTCAGCCGACGGGGGGCACGATCGCCGCGGCCTGACTGGCCTCCCCCTGCTTGGCCTGCCATTCCCGCTGAAGGCAGAGCACCAGATAGTCAGGCGCTTTATAACGTTTGGGCAGGCAGTTGTGCAGGGTTTCGAGGCGATTCCAGCAAACGGTGCGCTGAATTTTCTTAAGGCTGCGCCCCTCACTCACCAAAATCTTGAGGGCCTTGCAATAGAGCGAATAATTGGCCTCAAGCTCACCAATCGTGATCGCAGCTGGGGCTGTGGAGGTCATGAACGGGTGGAAAAGGGGCGGGATAGAGATCAACAGCCATGGGAGATATTTCCCTATGCCTGTTGGTGATTGAGCAGGAAGCCAGGAGAAGGTGATTGGCCGCTACCGCAGGCCTTCTGGAGACTAAGACCCCACGGACCTGTCCCCCTGCACAAAAGGCCTTCAAAAAAGCCTGATCAAAAGGCCTGAACAAAAGGTCGCAACGTCAAGCTATGCAGGACCATCCACCAACGTGAGACCCCCTGCCGTTCTCAACCAAACGTCACCTGGATGTAACGCGGGGATAAGTACTCAGCCGCGGGGTGCGCGGGTTCAGCGCACCAGATAGGCCAGTCCGATCACGAATCCCGCCGCCACCACCAGCCGCCGCAGCAGCAGCGGATCGACCCGACTGGCGCAACGGCCGCCAAGGGCACCCCCCAGCCAAGCCGCGAGCGCCATCAGCAGGGCCACCGGCCACTGCACCGGGCCGGTGAGGCCAAACAGCAGGGCCGCCACCAGGTTGGTGGCGAAGGCCAGGGGCTGCTTGAGGCCGTTGAGGCGGTTAAAGCTGTCCTCAAGGCAAAGGGCCAGCACCGCCAGCAAGATCACCCCCAGCCCCGCCCCGAAGTAACCGCCGTAGATGGAAGCCGCCACCACCGGTGGGATCGCGCACCACTGGGGCAGGGGCTGGGCAGCCGCACCACCGCCAACGGATCGCCGCCGCAACCATTGGAGCAGAGGATTTTGCAGGGCCAGCAGGGTGGAGCCGAGCAGGATCAACCAGTGCACCAACTGGCGAAACAAGCTGGCACTGGTGTGCAAGAGCAACAGGCCCCCGGCCAAGCCCCCCAAGACGGCGGCGGGCAGCAACAGACGCAACCGAACCCCCTGGCCGGCCAGGTCGGCCCGCTGGCCGAGGGTGGCGCCGAGGTAGCCGGGGGTGAGGGCCACGGTGTTGGTCACGTTGGCGACCACGGGGGGCAGGCCAATGGCGGTGAGGGCCGGAAAGCTCAGCAGCGAACCGCCACCGGCGATGGCATTGACAAACCCCGCCGCCAGGGCGGCGGCGCTGATCCAACTGGCTTCAGCGAAGGGCATGGACCTTGGCCACGCCCTCGAAGTCCCGTCCCTCGAGGTCGCGGCCACGGCGGTCGTAGTCGCGACGTTCGGCCTGGAGGGCCAGTTCATCGCTGTCGGAGTGCTCAAGGGGCAGATCAAACCAGAAAATTGTGCCCACCCCCGGTTCGCTGGCCATCCGCGCCTGGGTGCCGTGCTTTTCAAGGATGCCCCGCACGATCGAGAGGCCCAGCCCCGTGCCCGCCTCCGTGTGCACGGCATTCTCGACCCGGTAGAAACGCTCGAAAATCCGCTCCTGGTCGGCCTGGGAGATGCCGCAGCCGGTGTCGGCGATCTCGATCCGCAGGCGGGGCAGGGGGGAGCTCAGCGAACAGGTGGGGCTCTGGCCGGGGCTGGTGCTCGGATCGATATGGCAGAGATCGGGCCAGGGATAGGCCCGCAGCCGCAGCTCGCCGCCTGGGGCCGTGAACTTGAGGCCATTACCCACAAGGTTGTCCAAGACCTGGAGCAGCAGATCCCAGTTGGCCAGCACCCGCGGCAGGGGTTCCTGGGCTTCAAAGGCCAGGGTGACCCCCTTGTCGCGGGCGTTGAGGCGATAGGTGCGCAGGGTCTGCTCAATCGCCGACCCCACCTCCAAGGGCTCCAGATCCCAGACCCGCTCGGATTCGAGACGGGAAAGATCGAGCACGTCGTTGACCAGCCGGGTAAGCCGATCGGTTTCGGCGTTGGCGATGCCGAGGAACTCCTGCTTCTGCTCGGCACTGAGCTGGTCGTTGTAATCGTGGAGGGTCTCCACGTAGCTCTTGATGTTGAACAAGGGCGTGCGCAGTTCGTGCGACACATTGCTAATGAAGCGGCTCTGGGCGGCGTTCAGTTCCACTTCACGGGTGAGGTCCTGGATGGTCATGGCGATGCCCTTGAGCACCTCACCGCTGGCATCCCGCACCGACTGCAGCATGATCCGTAGCGTGCGGGGGGGCTCACCAAAACTGGAGCGCACGTCGCTGCTCTCCTTCTGGCCGCTGATCAGGTTCTGGAGGGCGCTGCCGAGCTCCATCGCCAGCCGTTCGGGCAGTTCATCCAGCACCTCACTCGCCTCGAGATTGCGAGCTTCCCAGCGGAAGAGGCGCCGGGCGGTGGGGTTGGCCAACACGATCCGACCCTCCGCATCGAGCAGCACGGCGCCATCGGCCATGGTGGCGATCAACGATTGCTGCTTGCCCTGCTCGGCCCGGAGCTCCTCGATGTTGGCCGCCTTATAGACCTCAAGCTGGGAGGCCATCGTGTTGAAACCCTGCAGCAATTCGCCCAGTTCACCGCCCACCGGTAGGCCGATCCGGGTCTCGAAGTTGCCGCCGGCGATCGAACGCACCCCCCGCAACAACTCCTTCACCGGCCGGATGATCGTGAGGGCATTGATCACCGAGCCCAGGATCACCAGCACCCAGATCGAGACGAACACCGCCACGGTCACCTCCCGGGTGAGGGCCGAACTCACCAACAGGGTTTCGTTGGGGTTGATGCCCAGCGCCACCACACCGAGGTAGCGCTCGCCGCTCACCATCGGCACGAAGACATCGGTGACCTGCCCATCGGGGGTCAGGTGCTGACGGATCAGGGGGTTGTCGGGTCGGCGCTGCAGGTCGGCCGGAAGCTCCAGCCGCCGACTCAACAACTGCTCACCGGCGGGGGGGATGCCGTCACCACCGTTGCCCATCGGGATGCCGAGGTAGATGTCCCCCTCAGCATTGGCGAAGACGATGTAGCGCAGGCTCCGGCTCGACTGCCAGAAGCGCTGCGCCACCGCCGCCAACTCCGGTTCGTTGCCCTTGGCCACCAGGGGGGTCACGTTGGCCGAGAGCAGCAGGCCCAGGTCGCGGGCATAACGGGTGTCGCTCATGCGGGCGTCCCGCTGGATGCCGTTGAGGGCGCAGAAGGTGATGCCCGTCATCAGCAGGCTCACCACCAGGGTGGCCACCGCCAGCAACTTGGTCTCCAGGGTGAATTCGGCCCACCAGCGGGCCAGGGCCTCCAGCCAGGCCGGACGGCTGCGGGGTGGCGGGGCGGCAGCGGCAGGCCAGCTCAAGGGCTGGGCGCTGGTCTCGCCGAGCTGGTCAGCCCTGGTGGTGGCGGCGGGCCCACCGGAATCGGCCATGGTGGGCTGGGAGGAAGGATCCATCAGGCGGGTAGGGTTCCTGGCCGGCGACGGACCTGGTGGCCGATGTCGCGGCGGTAGGTGATGCCTTCGAAGCTGACCTTTGCCAAACCGGCGTAGGCCCCCTCAAAGGCCGCATCAAAGTTGTCGGCCTGGGCCACCACCGCCAGCACCCTGCCCCCCGCGGTGACACAGCGCCCATCGGGGTCGAGCCGGCTACCGGCATGGAAGAGCTGCAGACCGTCGGTGGTTTCCAGGTTTGCCTCGATCAAGTCGCCGCGGCGCACCTCAGCGGGATAACCTGCGGCCGCGGCGATCACGCAGGCACTGCAGAGGGGGGCGATGGTGAGAGTAGGGGCGGTGGCGAGGTTGCCGGTGGCACAGGCCAGCAGCACCTTCGCCAGCTCCGGGCCCAGCAGCGGCATCAGGGTCTCGCATTCCGGGTCGCCGAAGCGGCAGTTGAACTCGATCACCTGGGGGCCGGCGGGGGTGAGCATCAGGCCGGCGTAGATCACGCCGCGGTAGTCGATGCCCCGTGACCGCAGGGCCGCCAGAGTGGGCTCGAGCACCAGTTGGCGCACCCGCTCCAGGGCCGGCCCATCCAGCAGCGGAGCCGGGGCGTAGGCCCCCATGCCGCCGGTGTTGGGGCCAGTGTCACCCTCGCCGATCCGCTTGTGGTCCTGGGCGGGGGGGAGCAGCACCATCCGCTCGCCATCGGTGAGGGCAAACACTGACACCTCCGGACCGCTGAGGATCTCCTCCAGCACCAGGGAGGCCCCCGCCGCCCCGAAGCGCCCATCGAACACCGCCTCGATCGCCGCTCTGGACTCGTCCACGCTTTCGGCCACCGTGACCCCCTTTCCGGCCGCCAGGCCATCGGCCTTCACCACCAGGGGCCGGTTGAGGCGCTCCAGCAGCTCCAGGGCCTCCTGGCGGCTGTTGGCTGGCCAATAGCCGGCGGTGGGAATGCCAGCCTCCACCATCAGGGCCTTGGCCCACTGCTTGCTGGCCTCGAGCTGGGCGCCGTCGGCGCCGGGGCCGAACACCGGCAGGCCCTGGGCGCGCAACCGATCCGCCAGGCCCGCCGCCAGGGGGGCCTCCGGGCCTACCACCACGAAGTCGATCGCGTGCTCCCGGCAGGCGGCCGCCAGGGCCTCGCCATCCGTCTCTGGGATCGGCAGGGGGGTGCACCCCGGTAGCCCGTGGCTGCCGCCATTGCCCGGCGCAATCCACACCGCCTCCACGCCAGGGCATCGGGCCAGGGCCCAGCCCAGGGCGTTCTCGCGGCCGCCGCCACCCACCACCAGAATCCGCGCCGGGCCGGCGGACGGGGCAGCGATCGCGCCATCAG
>JBAXOO010000038.1:0-9132 GCA_037133235.1 Cyanobium sp. ELA507 | reverse complement strand
CTTTGTCGGTCTCCACGACGAAGAAACCCGAACCTTCGATGGCCACGTCGAGCGCGTCTTTCATCTCGGGGCCGTGTGCAATTTCTCGACGCCGTACGCGCAGCTCCATCCCATCAACGTCGTCGCCGTGGAGCGCATCAAGCCTTGCCGCCGCCGGTGCAGGGTCCGTTGCCGAGGCCGGCTTCTGCGCCAGCAGTGCGGCTTGGGCCGGTGCAGACGCTTGGGAGCTTCTGGGGGAATGCCCGCCGGCGGGCACCAGGATCCCGGGCCGCAGCCGCTCAGCGATCCAGCCGGTGAGCGCCGCCAGGGCGATCAGCAGCGGCTGGGGCAGGCCGAGTCCCTGCAATCCCAGCAGGGCGGCGGCGGCGATCACCACGGCCAGGGGGCCCTTGAGGGTGCGGCGCCCCAGGCGCCAGGAGGCCTGGATCACGATCGCCAGCACGGCCGGTTTGAGGGCCCAGAAGATGCCCGCCAGCAGGGGCAGATGGCCCCACAGCGCGTAGAGCGAACTCAGCAGCAGCAGCACCACCACCGAGGGAAGCAGAAAAAGCCCCCCGGCGATCAGCCCGCCCCGGGTGCCGTGCAGCAGCCAGCCCAGATAGGTGGCGAGCTGGATGGCCTCCGGACCCGGCAGCAGCTGGCAGTAATTCAGGGCATGCAGGAAGCGGGCTTCCGAGATCCAACGCCGCTGGTCCACCAGTTCGCGGTGGAGCATGGCGATCTGGCCGGCGGGACCACCGAAGCTCACCAGGCCCAGGTGCAGCCAGAAGCGAGAGGCCTCCGCCAGGCTCACGCTGGTGGTGGGCACCGGAGCGAACACCATGGGCCCTGGGCTTGCCGGTGCGGACATGGGGTGTGAAAAGGGCGGGATGGGCTACCCGGAACCTGAGGGGTTGGCACCCATCCTGGGCGCTCAGCCGGGGGCGCCCCGGCCGGGCCGCTGCCGCACGATCTCGCCCCCCTTCAGCAGGATCGCTTCCCCCACCTGCAAGGGCTGCCAGGTTTCCTCAGCGGTGAGCGGCTCGGTGCTGAGGATCATCACCACATCACTGGGCTGGGTCACGGCGGCGAAATCCACGCTCCAATCGTCATCGGCCAACCGCACCAGGCCGAAAGGCGCCCGCCGCGTCACCCGGTGCAGCTTGGTGCCGGCGTAGGCGAATAGCCAGGCGCCATTGCTCACCAGGCCGTTGAAGATGCCCTCGCCGGCCAGCCGATCCGCGCAGGCCACCAGCGCCTCAAACAGACCAGCCTCATCCTCGGCAGAAACGGCCCGCCGCTCCAGCTCCTCCAGAATCCAGCAGAAGGCGGTTTCGCTGTCGGTCTGGCCGATCGGCCGCTGCTCCCCCTGCAGGGGCGGCAGGGTCTGCAGGTCGCCGTTGTGGGCGAACACCCACTCCTGGCCCCGCCAGCGCCGGTGGAAGGGGTGGCAGTTCTCCAGCGCCACCACCCCACGGGTGGCCTTGCGGATGTGGGCGATCGAACAGTGGGCCTTCAGATCGAGGGCGGCCACCGCCGCGGCAACCGGCGAAAAGGCGGCCGGGGCGTCTTCTCGATAGAGGTGCAGGCCTTGGCCGTCGGGGTCGTAGCTGGCTAGCCCCCAGCCATCGGCGTGGTCGCCGGTGGAGCCGCCCCGCAGCCGCAGGCCGTGGAAGGAGAAGCGGATGTCGGTGGGGGTGTTGGCGCTGAGGGCCAGCAGTTCGCACATCGGTACTGGGGGCCGGCGAGGGGATCAGCGCCGGGCCGCCGCCAGCCGGTCCCACAGGCCGCCGCTGGCGAAGAAGGTTCGTTCGATTGTGGGCCAGCCGCCCAGATCCGCGGCGGTGAACAGGGTGGTCACCGGGGCGAAGGAGGCCTTGCGGCGCTCCCACACCGCCGCGTTCACCGGCCGGAAGCCCTCCTCGGCAAAGATTTCCTGGGCTTCCTCGCCCTGGAGGTAGGCGGCCAGGGCTTCAGCCGCCTTGCGGCTGCCCTTGCGGTCCACGTTGCGGTCCACCACGGCCACGGGCCCATCGATGCGGATGTTCACCGCCGGCACCACCAGGGTGGTGGCCTTGTCGGTGCCCTCTTTGGCCGCCAGCAGGGCCTCGTTCTCGTAGGTGAGCAGCACGTCGGCCTGGCCGCGGTTGAGGAAGGCATCGCTGGCTTCGCGGGCATCCTTGGGCAGGTTGGCCACGTTGCGGTACACCTTCCCCACAAAGGCTTCGGCGGCCTGGTCGCTGCCACCGGTGCGGCTCACCGAGCCCCACAGGCCCAGGAAGTTCCAGCGGGCGCCGCCGGAGGTCTTGGGGTTGGCCGTCAGCACCCCCAGCCCTGGCCGAGCCAGGTCGGCCCAGCTGCGGATTCCTTTGGGATTGCCGGCGCGGGTCAGGAAGGTCACCACCGAATGGGTGATGGTCGACTCGCTGGGCAGCTCCTTCTCCCAGCCCGGCTGCACCAGGCCGGCTTTCTCGAGCTTGATCACGTCGGCGGGCAGGGCCAGGGTCACGAGGTCGGCATCGAGGCCGTCGATCACGGCGCGGGTCTGGCTGCCGGAACCGCCGTAGCTGGTCTTCACCTCCAGGTCCGTTCCGGTGCGCCGTTTCCAGTCGGCCTGGAACTTCGGCAGGATCCGGTCGTAGGCGCCCTTGGTGACGGAATAGCTCACCAGCAATAGGGGCCCGGCCTGGCTCGGGGCGGATGGGCCGGACGCCGTGTCGCGGCGGGCTCCGCCGCATCCACCCAAGGTCGCCGCCAGCAGCACGGCGGGGCCGAGCAGGCCGGCGATGCGGATGGAGCGCTTAACCACGGTTCATCAATGGGGAACTCCGACAACCCTACCGCCCCGTTCTGGCCTGGATCGGGCCTGCGTGCGCCCGGCCAAGGAAAAGCCCCGGCCGCACAGGGCAGCCGGGGCGGGTGAATCTCAGCAGGCGAGTGAGCAGCAGACGCGTGATTGGATCAGCGGCTCTTGGCGAAGATCTCGTCCCACACACCGCCCTTGCCGAAGAACTTGCGGTCCACCACCTTCCAGCCGCCCAGCTTGGTGATGCGCCAGGTGGTCACGGCGGGGAACTTGCCCTGGGCGTAGGCCTTGCCCTCGATGGTCACTGGGCGGAAGCCCGAATCCACGAAGGCTTTCTGGGCGGCGGGGGTGTAGAGGAAACGGGCGAAGGCCTCAGCCACCTTGCGGGTGCCGTGCTTGCTCACGTTCTTGTCCACCACGGCGATCGGGCCCTCGATCAGCACGTTCGGGCTGGGGATCTTCACCGGTTCGGTCCATTCGCCCGTCTTGCGGGCCAGGATCGCTTCGTTTTCGTAATTGAGCAGCACATCCCCCTTGCGGCGCTTCACGAAGGTGTCGGTGGCTTCGCGGGCATCCTTGGGCAGCACATCCACGTTCTTGTAGACCGTGGTGATGAAGTTCTTCGCCTTTTGGTCATCACCACCGTTTTGGGTCACCGATCCCCAGAGGGCTGCGAAGTTCCAGCGGGCGCCGCCGGAGGTCTTGGGGTTGGCGGTGATCACGTCGACATTCTTGTTGTCGAGATCATTCCAGCCCTTGATGTTTTTAGGGTTGCCGGGCCGCACGAACAGGGCCACGGTGGAATTGGTGATGATCGATTGATTGGGGAATTCCCGCTCCCAGCCCACATCCACCAGGCCCTTGTCCTGGAGTTTGTACACGTCGGCTGCCAGGGCCAGGCCCACCACATCGGCCTCCAGGCCGTCGATCACGGCACGGGTTTGGCTGCCGGAGCCGCCGTAGCTTGTCTTGATCCGCACGGTTGCGCCCGTCTTCTTCTTGTAGTCGGCCACGAACAGTGGAATGATCTTGTCGTAGGCCGCCTTGGTCACGGCGTAGCTCACCAGCAGGACCTCGTTGCTCTCGGCCCGGGCGGGTTGGGCCACTAGCAGGCTGGTGCCGGTGAGGGTCAGGGAGGCGGCGATCGGGGTGGCGGCCAGCCCGGCCAAGGCCAGTCCGGCGCTGGCCCGGCCCAGGGAACGGATGGAGAAGGAAACCACGGTTATCCGATGGGAGTACGTGCTGACCGTATACCTCGCCCCCGACGGGGCGAGGTATACGGTCAGCTACATCGCTGGGGATACCGCTTTTGCTTCCCCAGGTGGCCGGGGGACTGCCACAATCCCCACCAAAGCGCCGGGGAACACCGTGGCCTTCAGCGCCAAGACGGAGTACGGGCTGGTTTCTCTGCTGGAGCTGGCGGCGATCTATCCCCAGGGCGGTGTGCTGCAGGTGGCGGAGATCGCCTCCCGCCAGGGCATCCCGGATCGCTACCTGGAACAGATGCTCACCAGCCTGCGCCGGGGCCGAATTCTGCGCAGCATCCGTGGTCCCCGCGGTGGCTATCAGCTGGTCCGGCCGCCGGCCGAGGTCCGCATCGCCGAGGTGGTGGCCTGTCTGGAGGGGGAGCTGGGCAGCCGGGGCACCGCTGCCCGACAGAGTCCGGAGTTCGAGGTGATTGGGGGCCTCGAGGGGCGGCTCGAGCAGGCCCGCCAGGAGATCCTGGAGGGCACTTCCCTGCAGGACCTGCTCGATGAGCGCGATCTGCGCCTGCAGTCGCAGGTGATGTACTTCATCTGAACCAGCCCCGTGGCATCGGGGCCAGGAGGGGTGTGCCTCAAAACACCCGGCAGGCAAAACAACGCTAGACCGATGGGAATTGGGTGCTACGGTTCCGTCATCCGCAGGGCTCCGATGCGCTGTCCAAGCCGAATGACCATCGCCATCGCCGGCGCCGCGCCGGCCCGCCTGCTTGCTTCCGTGCCATCCACCCCCTTCCCGTCCCCACCTTCCCCATGGCGACCCCATCCCTGATCCAGGCCCTTCCCAAGGCGCACCCCAAAGCGCTGCGCCTTGCCCTCCTTCCCAACGACGTTCTGCCCGAAGGCCTCACCTGGCGGATTCACGACGGCTATATCCGCACCACCACCTGGGACGCTGAGGGTGAATCGCTCACCCTGGGCATCTGGGGCCCCGGCGATCTGGTCACCAACGCCCACTCCGGCCTTGATCCCGTGGAGGTCCAGTGCCTCACCACCGTGGTGGTGGAGCAGCACAACCCCTCCGACGCCGAAATCCTCGCCTTTCTCCTCCAGCAGATCCGCAACACCGAGGAGATCTTCGAGATCAACCGCATCCGCAGCGCCGAGCGCCGCCTGCTGATGCTGCTCCGCTGGATCGGCCTCCGCTTTGGCCAGGTGAGCAGCCGCGGCTACCGCTTCTCCCTCAAGGACATGAATCTCACCCACCGGGCCCTGGCTGAAGTCTGCGGCCTCACCCGGGTGACGGTGACCAAGAACCTCAACCGCTACAAGACCCTCGGCCTGCTCCAGAAAGTGAGCGAAGCCGATCTCTTCATCCCCAGCGATGGCCTGGCCGCCGCCTTCTGAACGGCGGTTTCCCTCCGACCGACTGACGTCCGATCCCCTCCTTTGCCTGACCGATCCTTCGCACTGACCGCCATGGCTGCCCAATTCCTCCACGCCCACCCCTCCACGTCCCAGCCGCAGCGCTACACCCTCGTCTTCCGCGATGGCCAGTTGCTGCGCCACCAGGATGAATTCAGCCTGGTTCAATACCGCTCCGATGCCCGCCTGGCTGCCGTTCGCCCG
Organism: Cyanobium sp. ELA507; assembly: GCA_037133235.1. GTDB lineage: Bacteria > Cyanobacteriota > Cyanobacteriia > PCC-6307 > Cyanobiaceae > Cyanobium. The sequence goes on along the minus strand of JBAXOO010000038.1, from coordinate 3,516 downwards.
GAACCCGCCAAGTCATTAGCGGCCTGAGGGCCCATCCCCCTGTCGCATGGTGCCCAGGTCCCCTGGACCCATGCCACGATTTAGGCCACCTAAGCCTCCCACCCGGCAGTGAATCCGCCCCCCACGGCCACCATGGCCGACCTGCTGCGCAACCGGGGGTTTCGCTACTTCTGGCTCGCCAACCTGCTCTCCAACCTCGGCACCAGTGCCTTTGTGCTGGCGATCACCTGGCTCACGGTGAAGCAGCACGGTGCGGCTGGCATTGCCACCCTGGCCCTGGCCTACGGCGTACCCCAGCTGCTGCTGCAGCTCGTGGGGGGCACCCTCAGCGATCGAATCGATCGCCGCGCGATCTACACAGTCACGGAATCGGCCCTGCTGGCCATGGCCCTCTTGATCCTGGCGGCCTCGCTCCAGGAGGTGGTGCCGCTCTGGTTGCTGGCCCTGGTGAACGGCTGCAATGGGGCCATTGCCGCCTTTGACACCCCGGCCCGCACCGCCCTGATCTCGGACATGGTGCCGCCGGAACAGGTGGTGACCGCCCAGCAGCTCTACAGCCTTTCGGCCAATTTCACCAACATTTTTGGGCCGGCCCTGGGGGGCGTGCTGCTCAGCCTGGGGCCGACCGCCCGCAGCCATGAGGAAATCGCCTTCGGCTTCGATGTGCTCACGTTCCTGCCCCTCCTGCTCTGCATCCCCTGGCTGCCACGAACCCGCGCCAAGCCGATACCCCAGGCCGGCGAAGCGCCCAGCCAGCGCCCTGATGCCAACTTCAGGCAAGGTCTTCGCGAGGGCCTGGCCTTCGTGCGCTACCGGCCCGACCTCCGCCTGCTGCTAGCCCTGTTGGCCCTGGTCATGCTCCTGGGCATGCCGTTCCAGGGCCTGCTGCCGGTGTTCGTGCACCGGCACCTCAGCATCGAAACCGGCCATGGCTTCTATGCCGCCCTGATGTCCGCCGTGGGCTTGGGGGCCTTTGTGGGTTCCCTCGGGGGCCTGGTGATCGGGCGCTGGCGGGCTGGCCCCGTCTTGGCCAGCGCCGCCGTTGGTTTGGGGGTGGCTGTGCTGTTGCTGGCGTTCAGCAACGTGGTGCATTGGGCCTCCCTGGCGGCTTTCCTGGCCGGTGCCTGCGGCAACCTCGCCCTCGGCCTCGACAACGCCCTGATGCAGGGCTCCACACCCTTGCTGATGCAGGGGCGGGTCAATGCCATCGCCAACCTCACCAAGGGGCTCCAATCCCTCAGCACCGCTGGGGCCGGCTACCTGATGCAGCTTTCGGGCGGCGGGGGCACCAATGGTGTGGGGTACCAGTTGGTGCAGGTGCCGATGGCCCTTGGCCTGCTGCTCGGGGTTTGGCTGCTCTGGCCGAGGCTGCGGCGGCTGGAGCTGGTCTGAACTTCGGCCTGGGCTTTCAGATGCTGTAGTCGGGAACGAAGGTGCGGGCTTCGCGGCTGCGCAGATAAAGGCGATCACCCACCTGGAAGGCCGCCAGGTTCATGCGTTCGCGGGGGATCTGGGCCGTGACCACTTGGCCATCGCTCAGCACCAGTTCGGCCTGCACATCGCGGCCGAGGTGGCTGAGGCGGCGGAGCAGGGCGGGCACGGTGTCGGCCTGGGCCTCATGGAACAGCTCCACGTCGTGGGGCCGGATGAACAGGGGGCTGTCTGGCGCTTCGCCGGCCAGGGAGTCGGCGGCTGCAGGCCTGGGCAGGGTGCCCCCCGGCAAGACATTCACGGCCCCTACGAAGCCCATCACAAACGGCGTGGCCGGGTGGTCGTAGATCTCGGCGGGGGTGCCGATCTGCTCGATGCGACCTTCGTTCATCACCACGATCCGGTCGGCCACCTCCATGGCCTCCTCCTGGTCGTGGGTCACGATCACGGTGGTCACGTGCATCTCGTCGTGGAGGTTGCGCAGCCAGGCCCGCAGCTCCTTGCGCACCTTGGCATCGAGGGCGCTGAAGGGTTCATCGAGCAGCAGCACCCGGGGCTGCACCGCCAGGGCCCGGGCCAGGGCCACCCGCTGGCGCTGGCCGCCGGAGAGCTGCGAGGGGAAGCGCGATCCGTAGCCCTTCAGCTGCACCAGATCGAGCAGCTCATCGACGCGGCGCTTGATCGCCTCCCGCTTCCACTTGCGCAGCTCCAGGCCAAAGGCCACGTTCTGGCGCACGGTGCGGTGCTTGAACAGGGCGAAGTGCTGAAACACGAAGCCCACCTGGCGGTCCTGCACGGAGCGCTCGGTGGCCTCCTCGCCGGTGATCCAGATGCGGCCGGTGTCGGCCTGCTCCAGGCCTGCGATGAGGCGCAGCAGGGTGCTCTTGCCGGAGCCCGAGGGGCCGAGCAGGGCCACCAAGGAGCCGCTTTCCACGTCCACGCTCACGTCGTCCACGGCCTGGAAGGAACCGAAGCGCTTGGTCACATTGGCAACGCGGATGCCCATGCGGGATGGCGGCGGTGTGGATCGATCGGAGCATTCTGATCACCCGGCCTAATCGATTGGCTGGGTGGGTTGGCTGGATGGGTTGGCTGGACCGCTGGGTTGATCGGTCGGTTGGTGCCGTGGGACCGTCGTTTCGTTCGCCTCGGGCCCATGGGGCGGCGCCGGCCGCTGCCGGTGTCGTCACAATAACCCGTAAACACAGTGAGGAACCGCCTAACGACCCGGTGGCGGGTGTACGGTCCACGCAGAAATTCTTTGCCGAGCCTGGCGCCATGACCGTTGCCCTACCGCGCCGCGGCCCCGCTCTGCCGCGCTGGCTCCGGCCGAACGTGTCCTGGAGCATCACCTGGGCCTACATCGCCCTGGTGTTGTTTCTGCCTCTGGCGGGCATGCTGCTGAAGGCCGCCGGCGTGGGTCCCGCGGCCTTCTGGGAGACGGCCACCAGCCCCCTGGCCCTCAGCACTTACCGCATGAGCTTCGGCATCGCGGCGGCCGCCAGCTTGATCAACGGCGTGTTTGGCCTGCTGATCGCCTGGGCCCTGATCCGCTCCAGTTTCCCCGGCCAAAAGCTGCTCGATACCCTGATCGACCTGCCCTTCGCCCTGCCCACGGCGGTGGCGGGCCTGGCCCTTTCCTTTGTGTATGGCCCGGAGGGCTGGTTGGGCGCGCCGATTGAGCGGCTCACCGGCCTGAAGGTGTCGTTCACGCCCCTGGGGGTGGCGGTGGCGATGGTGTTCATCTCCCTGCCCTTTGTGGTGCGCACCGTGGAGCCGGTGCTTCGCTCGCTGGAGCGGGAACAGGAGGAGGCCTCCTGGTGCCTCGGGGCCAGTTCCGCCCAGACCTTCTTCCGGGTGGTGCTGCCCCAGCTGATGCCCGCCATCCTGGCCGGCATCGCCCAGGGCTTCAGCCGGGCGGTGGGGGAATACGGCTCGGTGGTGATGATCTCCAGCAACGTGCCCTTCAAGGACCTGATCACCCCCACCCTGATCGTTCAGTACCTCGAGGAGTACGACATCGACGCCGCCACCGTGATCGGCACGGTGATGCTGATCTTCTCTCTGGTGAGCCTGGTGGTGATC
>JBAXOO010000037.1:0-9158 GCA_037133235.1 Cyanobium sp. ELA507 | reverse complement strand
CACCCGGGCATTGAGGGCGGCGTAGATGGTGGGCACGGGCACGCCCATGTTGAGGGCGCTTTCCACGGTCCAGAGGCCCGTGCCCTTTTGACCAGCCGCATCGACAATGAACTCCACTAGGTCGGCCCCCGTGGCCGGGTCCTTGGTACGCAGGCAGACCTCGGTGATCTCAACCAGAAATGAGGCCAGCTCTTCGGTCTGGTTCCAGCCCGCCAGCACATCGGCCATGGTGGTGCCGTCGAGTCCAGCCACCCGCTTCATCAGGTCGTAGGCCTCCGCCAAGATCTGTTCAATGCCGTATTCGATGCCGTTGTGCACGGTCTTGACGAAGTGGCCGGCACCACCGGGACCGACGTAGGTGACGCAGGCGCCGTCTACGACCTTGGCCGCCATTTTTTCCACCAGGGACTCGATGGCGTCGTAGGCACTTTTGGTGCCGCCCGGCATCATGCTGGGCCCCTCCAAGGCCCCCTTAGCGCCACCAGAAACACCCATGCCGATGAAGCCAAAGCTGCGACTCTCGAGCTCTTTGACTCGGCGTTCGGTGTCGGTGTAAAGGGAATTGCCACCATCGATCAGCAGGTCTCCTTCCTCCAAGAGGGGGGAGAGGCTGCTAATCATGTCGTCCACTGGCTGGCCCGCCTTCACCATCACCAGGATGCGACGGGGCCGCTCAAGGGCCGCCACAAATTCAGTGAGGTTCTCGGCACCGATAATTTGCTTGCCAGCCCCCCGACCCGCCAAGAATTCCTGGGTCTTGGCGAAGGTGCGGTTATAGACGACGCTGGAAAAACCATTGCGCTCAGCATTGAGAACAAGGTTTTCTCCCATCACACCGAGGCCGATCAGGCCGAAATGTGCCTTGCTCATGGTGCCGCTCAGGTTTCGTACGACCCAGTTTGAACAAATCCAGACCGATCTGCTGCCGTCAGCCCCGGCCTGTCAGCAAAGGCTGGCGAAAGCAGATCAAGGCTCTGGGCTTCAGATCACGGTGCCATCGGCGATGGTGCCGTTTTTGACCACAACAACAATGCCATTGCGAATGTAAAAATTAAGCTCCGGTCGGTCGGCCTCTTCAATGCGGTCCCGGTTGGTGATGGTGACGTTTTCGCCGATCCTCACATTTTTGTCGAGAATTGCCCCTTTGACCGTGGTGCCTTTACCGACACCAATCGGAATGCCGCCCCTTTCACGGAGCACCAATCGCTCCTCCATCGACTCGAAGTAGTCAGCACCCATGACCAAGCTGTCCTGGAGTACTACCTCGTCTTCGATGCGGGTCCGAACGCCTAACACGCAGTGATGAATGCTGCAGGCCTTGAGCAGGGATCCTTCGCCGATGATTGACTGAGTAACCTGTGCGTCCTGCATCTTGCTGGGGGGCAGATAGCGGGGTCGGGTATAAATCGGAAACTTTTCATCGTAGAACGAAAAGGCGGGATTGGGTTGGTCAGTGAGGGCCAAATTGGCTTCGAAAAAGGCACCAATGGTACCGATGTCCTCCCAGTAGTCATTGAAGAGAAAGCTTTGCAGCTTGTCGCCGCGGGCTAGGGAAGCGGGGATAATTTCCTTGCCAAAATCTGTGGCGCTGGGATTGGTGTTGAGCAGGTCAAACAACGTTTCCCGGCTAAACACATAGATACCCATCGAAGCCAGGTAAGGGCGTTTAGCGGCTTCCTGGGCGGTCAAGCCAAGGCTTTCGGTATCAACCCGCATCGCCTCCAGAGCATCGCCCTTGGGCTTTTCGCGAAACTCTTGGATTCGGCCATCAGGGTCAGTACGCATCAAGCCAAAGTCTTCGGCCTGCGCGGCATCCACCGGCAGCGCACCCACGGAAAGCTGGGCACCGGTAGCGATGTGGTGCTCCACGAAAAGACTGTAGTCCATCCGGTAGAGCTGGTCCCCCGAGAGGATCAGGTAGTGGTCAACGTCCCACTCCTGGAACAGCCATTGGTATTTGCGCACGGCGTCGGCGGTGCCCTCAAACCAACTGGGGCTATCGGGGGTCTGCTGGGCGGCCAGCACCTCCACAAAGCCCTGGCCGAAGCCGGCAGAGAGGTTGTAGCTCATCGTGAGGTGACGATTGAGCGAGGCACTGTTGAACTGGGTCAAGACATAGATCTTGTTGATCTCTGAATTGATGCAGTTGCTGATCGGAATATCAATCAGGCGATATTTGCCAGCCAATGGAACGGCAGGCTTTGCGCGCGTCTTCGTGAGTGGATAGAGGCGGGTACCGGCGCCCCCACCAAGAATGATGGCCAGAACTCTCTTCATTAACCTGCACCCCTCTGCTTGGCTGGGCAGACCGTACAGGAGAGGGGAGGACGGTTGCCAGTAACGGCGACACTTCGTTGCTGGGGATGCTGCATGGCGATCACTCAGGTTTCGGATTCGTTGTCGTTCAGCTCAAAGAGCTCCTGCACCACCTTCATGGCGCTATGGCGCTGCTGGCGCGGCTGGGGCGCGCGCAGATTGGTCACGGGAGTGTGAAGAATCTTGTTGATGATCCCCTTGCTCAGCGCCTCCACCACCTTGCGCTCCCGGGCGGAAAGGTCGGGTCCCATACGGCTGAGGGCCTTCTGGAGCTCCTGCTCACGGATCTCCTCGAGGTGGAGCCGCAGCCGGTTGACCAAAGGAACAGCCTCAAGCCCATCCCACCACTCGAGAAAGAGCCGGGACTCCTCCCGCAGCAGACCCTCTGCTTCGGCAGCCATTTCACGGCGAGCCTCCTGGTTGCGGGCTACCACCTCCTGAAGGTCATCGACGTCGAAGGCGTTGACTCCGGGGAGTTCGCCGGCGTCGGAACTGATGTTACGAGGCACGCCAATGTCGACCAGCATCAGACTGGAACGACGGTTCAGGCCCTGGAGGCGCTCAGCGGTAATCACCGGCTCCTCCGCGGCGGTGCTGGTAAACACCAATGAACAGGTGCTGAGGCAGTGGTTGAGGTCGGAGAGGGGCCGACACTGCACCGGGAGGTCAGGAAAGTCGGCGGCAAGGGTTTCCGCGCGGGCCACGGTGCGGTTCAGCAACACGGCACCACGGCAACCCTTGGCCTGGAGGTGTTGGAGCAGCAGCCGTGCCATTCGGCCGGCTCCTACCACCGCCACCTGTTCCTGGTCGAGGGGAGCGAGCTCATCGAGCCCCTGGGCCTGGCCCACCTTGAGCTGGGCCAGCTCCACGGCGGCCGAAGAGATCGAAACGGCACCGGTGCCGAGATTGGTTTCGGTCCGGACCCGCTTGCCGGTGCTGACGGCCTGATTGAGCAGGCGATTGAGAATCGGGCCCACGGAGCGGTATTCCTGCCCCAGCCGCACCATCTTCTTCACCTGGGAAAGGATTTGGCCCTCTCCAAGCACCAGGCTGTCGAGGCCGGCGGCAACCCGCAAGAGGTGGCCCACCGCCTCTTCATGGTGGTAGGTGAAGAGATGGGGATTGAGCTCTTCGGCGGAAAGGCCTGAAACCGCCGTAAGAAAGGAGCCCACTGCATCAATCCCGTGGTCGGGATGGCGCAGCAAGGTATAGATCTCCAGCCGGTTGCAGGTGCTGAGGATGGATGCCTCCAGCACCTGTTCGTCGGAGCGGAGCTGCTGGAGGGAAGCTTCCAGGCTCTGCTCCGGGATGCTCAGACGTTCACGAATCTCCACAGGAGCCGTGCGATGACTGAGGCCGACGACGGCAATGTGCATGGAGGCGGTCGCTCGCTGGGGCGGATGGATCAGCGCAGGGCGATGCTCTGGGCACCGGGCTTGATGTGCACGGTGTTGGTGAACCGCGCGGTGCCATCCAGGGTGCTGATCACCAGTGAAGAGGTGCGCACACAATCCTTCTCAAACTTCACCCCATGGAAAAGCAAACCATCGGTGATGCCACTGCCGGCGAACACGACATTCTCCCCGGAGGCCAACTCCTCGGCCTCATAGATTTTGTCAGGGTCGGTGATGCCCATCTCAGCCAAGCGGGCCAGGTTGCCCTCGCGGGTCAGACCTTCCCATTCCTTGGTCTGGGCCACGGCCGGGTCATACACCAGCTGTCCCTGGAAGTGGCCACCCAGGGCTCGCAGGGCGGCGGCGGAGATCACCCCCTCCGGTGCGGCGCCGATGCCCATGAGGCAATGGGTGCCGGTGCCGGCAAAGCCGCAGGCGATGGCAGCCTGCACATCACCATCGGAGATGGGCTGCACGCGGGCTCCGGTGGCGCGAATCTCGGCGATCAGGTCCTTGTGGCGGGCCCGGTCCATCACCACGATCACGAGCTCGCTGGCGGCCATGCCGAGGCACTGGCTGAGGATCGCGATGTTTTCGGTGGCCGACTTGCGGATGTCTACCTTGCCCTTGGCGGCGGGGGGAGCGGCCAGCTTCTTCATGTAGAAGTCGGGGGCGTTGAACAGGCCGCCGCGGTCGGAGGCGGCCAGCACGGCCATTGAACCGCGTTGGTTGTTGGCGCAAAGGTTGGTGCCTTCGCAGGGATCCACGGCGAAATCAACTCCGGGGCCTGTGCCACTACCCACCTCTTCACCGATGTAAAGCATGGGGGCTTCGTCACGCTCGCCCTCGCCGATCACGATGCGGCCCTGCATCTGGATCAGGCCCATGCGCTTGCGCATCGCCTCCACCGCTGCTGCATCGGCCTCATCCTTCAGGCCCAAGCCGGTGAGTTCGGCGGAGGCGATGGCGGCCTGTTCGACGACCTCGAGAATTTCCTGGATGAGAGTGCGATCCACGGGGTTGCGGCGGTGGGGTAAGGGTGGGGGCTGGTCTGGGTTAAACCAAGCCTGGGAATAACCGGAGCTCAGGTTGGGCCTTGGCCCAGCTGGGTTGGTCCTGAAGGGGAAGCGCCTGCCAGGAGCTAGGCCTGGCCGGATTGGCTTCCTTGAGGCTCGTTCAACGGATGGGCTCAAGCTGGAGTCTGGCAAGGCCAGGTTCTGAACCGGGCCTGGGATCGAAAGGGAGGCGACCAAAGGCCACCGGAACCGTTCAAGTCCATGCCGCTGCAGGACGTCCCGGTCCCGGAGCGGCGCCATCGTATCAGCGCACACGGGATTGGCCCTGGGCAGGCTTGGGACACCACGAGTCCGTACAATCCACATCCATTCCCTGCGGCGGATGTCCATGAGCACCAAACCCCTGGTGATCTCCCCCTCGATCCTCTCGGCCGATTTTTCAAGGCTGGGCGACGACGTGCGGGCCGTGGATGCCGCCGGCGCCGACTGGATTCATGTGGATGTGATGGATGGCCGCTTCGTGCCCAACATCACGATCGGGCCCTTGATCGTGGAGGCCCTGCGCCCGGTGACCACCAAGCCCCTCGACGTGCACCTGATGATCGTGGAGCCGGAGCGGTATGTGGCCGATTTTGCCAAGGCCGGCGCCGACATCATTTCGGTGCAGGTGGAGGCATGCCCGCACCTGCACCGCAACCTCAGCCAGATCAAGGACTTGGGCAAGCAGGCCGGCGCCGTCCTCAACCCCAGCACGCCCCTGAGCACCCTCGAATACTGCCTGGAGCTCTGCGACCTGGTGCTGATCATGAGCGTGAACCCTGGCTTCGGCGGCCAAAGCTTCATCCCCTCCCAGGTCGAGAAGATCCGCCAGCTGCGCAGGATGTGCGATGAGCGCGGTCTCGATCCCTGGATCGAAGTGGATGGTGGCATCAAGGCAGCCAACGCCTGGCAGGTGATTGAAGCGGGCGCTAACGCGATTGTTAGCGGTTCTGGTGTGTTTGGTCTGCCTGATTACGCCGAGGCTATTCGCGGGATACGGAACAGCAAGAGGCCGTAGGTGGTTGGCGGTCGATGCCTGGAATTGCTTTTTCTCCAAATAAAAGGCTTAATTCATCCTTAGAATAAAGAGAAGTAATCGGCTTAGCAGTAAAACCTAAATCAATAAGATTGATCAAAAATCAGCGCCTCACCTGAGCCAAGCGTGATCTAATCTTACGGGAGTAACTAAAGGCAAACGTTGCTCCGATTAAAGGTAGCGGTGCTGGGACTGAAGGCGGAGGGGTGGGTCCACCACCAAAACCAATATTAGGCCCAAAATTACCATAAGTGTTAGACGGCAAAGCAAGAGTACTCATTGGTGGAGTCTCATAATTGGTAGAAATTGTGTTAGCTATATACGTCACTCCTGAGGCAAGTGAAAGCTGGCTCGATGTCAATCCAGTAAGATAAGTTGGGTCTCCACCTAAAAGTCCCCCGTAAGAAGATGATAACGAATATTTCTTGCCTGATTGAAGCTGGTAATTATTGATGGCTATTGAACAAAAACCTCCGAGCGCAGAAGTAGATGGATCCAAAGGAGCATACGAACAGTTTGGTGTAGCCCCACCCTGACTTCCAGAGATAGTTTTTGAGCGCACCAAAACTGCGCTGGGATCTGTTACATCGTAGAGGGTGATGTTGTGGAGCCCTGTCCACGTGGAGGATGTTACCCATGAGCTCAGGCTATTAATCCAGGCATCGGTACCAACACTAAATTCAAACCCAATGTACTTTAAACTTGGGACTGTCGAATTATTGGTGCCAGACGTCCACGTAATGATATCATAAAGGTTTGCAGCTTTAGCACCGCTTGACCTCAATACTGAGGAGAACGCAACAGAACCGGAAAACAGTGCCGTTGCAAGAATCTTAGAAACTTTTCGCATAGCTAGGCCATCATTCAATTAAAGTGATTGTAATGGAAATCAAAAGTTTTGCAAACGGGCACCAAAAGTTGACACTAGACATAGACAGAATGCCAACCAGGCGACTTACCCCCCAAAGAACCAACCATAGCTATGGAGGCCGATGCCGAGCAGGTTGACGCCGATGTAGCAGACGGCAATCACCACCAGGCCTACGGCGGCGACCACGGCGGGACGACGTCCCTGCCAGCCGCGGATCAGGCGGGTGTGGAGGTAGGCGGCGTAGACGAGCCAGCAGATCAGGGCCCAGGTTTCCTTGGGATCCCAGCTCCACCAGGCCCCCCAGGCCTCATTGGCCCAAACGGCACCGCTGATCAGCCCCACGGTGAGCAGCAGGAACCCCACCGTGATCGTGCGATAGCTGAGGCTGTCGAGTTGTTCACTCAGCCGGAAACCTGTGCTGGTGAGGGAAATCTCTTGGCCGTCGGGGGTTGCCAGTTGGGCTTGGCGGTAGCCGCCGCTGCCAATTGAGCTGCTGCGCAACTCGAGCACTTCGCCCCGGTCGGTGAAGAGCACCGCGACCGAAAGCAGCGACCCCACCAGCAGGGCCGCATAGCTGAGCATGATCACGCTGACGTGCATCACCAGCCAGCTGGAGCGCAGGGCGGGCACCAGCGGTGAAGCCTCCTGAAGTTTGTCAGGAAGGGCGAAACTGGCGAAGGCCACACAGCCCAAAGCCATCGGGGTGGCAGCCGCGGGCACCAGCGGACTCGGCCAGCTCCGTTCCACCAGCAATTGGACAAGGGTGCAGCCCCAGGCCAGGAAACAGAGGGATTCATAAAGATTGCTGATCGGGAAGTGGCCCGACTCCCACCAGCGCAGCACCAATTGGGCCGTGAGGCAGAGGTTGGCCGCTGCCACCAGCAGGCGGACGGCTGGGCTGTTCTGTTGGCCGCTGAGGGCCCAGAAGGAGAGAGGCAGTACCAGCAGAAGCAGACCGAAGGCCACCAGGCCCAGGGCCATCACCGGATCGTTCACCGCAGCGGTTCAGGAGCCTGTCCAGTCTGCCCTGTGGGGGTATCTGGTGGCGGGCGGTGATCCCCCTTTAAGAGACCAGCGGCTTTAGCGGCTGGCCTGGCGGAGCAAGTGAATGCCTCCGGCCAGGCCAATCAGAACCGGTCCCCAGGCCGCCAGAAAGGGTGTGAAGGTGCCGGAGATGCCGAGCGAACTAAAAATGAACGACATCAGGTAATAGCCAAAGATCAACAGCACGCTGATCCCAAAACCCTGGCTGCGGCTGGTGCGGTTGTGGGGTCGAACCCCCAGGCTGCTGCCAATCAGGCCGAAGACCAGGCAGATGGCGGGGAAGGCGAATTTCTCCTGGATCCTCACGCGCATGCGGCGGGCCTCCTTGGCGTTGCCGGCCTCCTCAAACAGCCGTTCGGCCCTGAGCGCCTGGCCCACGGTCATGGCAGCGGGATCGGTGGGGATCTTGGCCAGATCGACGGGGCTGCGACTGAGGGGATAGAGGTAGCGATCGAAACGGGCGGAGGTGGTGGAGCCGGATTTCTCGTCGAGATTGACGATGTGGCCGTTGCTGAACTCCCACATCCCTTCGGTGTCGTTCCAGCGGCCGCTCTCGGCCGTGAGCATCTGGCGCTGGCCACCCCGGGAGAAATCGATCACGGTCACGTCCTCCATCGCGCCTTTGAGGTACTTGCGCGAATAAAACAGGTGGGTGAGCTGCTTCATGCTCTCGCCCTCCACCTCCTTGATCCGTCCAAACCGGGAGTAGAGCACGTTGTTGCCCTTCTCGGTGGTGAGCGCTTTACCGAGGGCCACCTCCAGGGTGTTGGTGGCGGCCAGGTTGGCCTTGGGCACGATCAGGTCGTTAAACAGAAAAGTGAGCCCGCTCATCAACAGGGAGAGCACCAGCGCCGGCAGCACCATGCGACGGGTCGAGACCCCGACGCTGCGCAGGGCGGTGAGTTCACTGCTGCCGGAAAGGCGGCTGTAGGCCAATAGGGTGGCCATCAGGGTGGCCATCGGAAAAGCCAACACCAGAAAGCCCGGCAGTCGCAGAAGCAACACCTGCATGGCGGCGAGCAGGGACCGGCCCGATTCGGCGACCCGGCGCACCAGTTCGACCACCACGCCTACTGACAGGGATACGGCGGTGAAGGCGGCAATACCAAACAGCAGGGGGCCGATCAACTCCCCGACCAGCCAGCGGTCCATCAGCGGGATCCGCTGCCAGCGCAGCAGGGCCGGAAGGGACTGGAGGGTGCGGGGCAGCTGGCGCGGCAGCTGCTGCAGATGCTGCAGGCGTTGGGTGAGGGTCACAACTGGAAGCCCTCGCCGAGGTAATGGCGCCGCACCATCGGATCGCTGGCCATGGCGCTGGAGCTGCCGGAAGCCAGGATGCGGCCTTCGGTGAGGATGTAGGCCCTGTCGGTGATCGCCAGGGTTTCGCGCACGTTGTGGTCGGTGATCAGCACGCCCATGCCCCGGTTGCGCAGGCCATCGAT
>JBAXOO010000036.1:0-9216 GCA_037133235.1 Cyanobium sp. ELA507 | reverse complement strand
ACAGGGAATTTCGGGCCAGACCTCAGACTAAGGGGGTTGACCGCCCCCGCGCCCACCGGTCTTGAACCCTTCCACCCCCATCTCTGCCGAACCACCCTCCAACAAGGCCGCCGGGCCCGCCAGCAGCGGGCCGTCCACGCCGGGCGACGACCCCCTGCTGATCGGTGGCCGCCGTTTCCACAGCCGCCTGATGACCGGCACGGGCAAGTACCCCTCCCTGGCGGTGATGCAGGCCAGCCTGCTGGCCAGCGCCTGCGAGATCGTGACCGTGGCGGTGCGACGGGTGCAGAGTCAGGCCCCCGGCCATGGCGGCCTGATGGAGGCGATCGACTGGAGCCGCATCTGGATGCTGCCCAACACCGCCGGCTGCGCCACCGCCGAGGAGGCCATCCGGGTGGCGCGGTTGGGGAGGGAGCTGGCCAAACTCGCCGGCCAGGAAGACAACACCTTCGTGAAGCTCGAGGTGATCCCCGATAGCCGCCACCTGCTTCCGGATCCCTTCGGCACCCTCGAGGCCGCCGAACAGCTGGTGAAGGAGGGCTTCACGGTGTTGCCCTACATCAACGCCGATCCCCTCCTGGCCAAGCGCCTAGAGGAGGCGGGCTGCGCCACCGTGATGCCGCTTGGCTCCCCGATCGGCTCGGGCCAGGGCATCCGCAACGCCGCCAACATCGGCCTGATCATCGAGAACGCCCGCGTGCCGGTGGTGGTGGATGCGGGCATCGGCGTGCCAAGCGAGGCGGCCCAGGCGATGGAACTGGGGGCTGATGCCGTGCTGATCAACAGCGCCATTGCCATGGCGGGCGATCCGGCCGCCATGGCTTGGGCGATGGCCCAGGCCACCGCGGCGGGCCGCACGGCCTTCCGGGCCGGCCGGCTGCCAATCCGTGCGGCAGCCAGCGCCAGCTCCCCCCTGGAGGGGCGCCTGGGGTCTGGCGGCGGCGGGGGCGGCGCCGTGTGAAGCGTCTGTGACAGATCCCGGCGGCAGGGGCTGGCTGGCGAGAAAGGGTCCATAGGGTTCCCCGATCGCCACCCTCCCCCCATGCAGGTCATCGAAGAAGACGGCGGCAGGCTCAACGCCTTCGCCAAGGAACCCCGCATGGTGGTGATGGATGAGGGCGAAGCCAACGGCCCCAACCGCCCGCTGCTGATCGGCGGTGTGGTGTTGGTGGGTCTGCTGATGGCAGTGGCTGCGGGCATCACCGCCATTCGCTGAACCGGAGCCAGGCACAGGCCTCCCCAGGGCTCCTGCCCAGGCAGGAAGCTGGGGCACACCCCCGGCCGAAGGCCTGTAGTAGCTTGCCTCCGGGCAATGGCTCGACCAGGAGACGCGGTGAAGGTTCTCGTTCTCGGCGGCGACGGCTTCTGTGGGTGGCCCTGTGCGGTGAACCTGGCAGATGCCGGCCATGACGTGGTGGTGGTCGACAACCTCAGTCGCCGCAAGATCGACATCGACCTCGAGGTCGAATCGCTCACGCCGATCACCTCGATCGGAGAGCGCCTGCGGGCATGGGAGCAGGTGGGCGGCAAGGCGATGCGCTTTGTGCACCTCGACATCGCCCGCGAGTACGACCGGCTCCTGGAGCTGTTGCGCAGCGAACGTCCCGACACCGTGGTGCACTTCGCCGAACAGCGGGCCGCCCCCTACTCGATGAAAAGCAGCGCCACCAAGCGCTACACGGTCGACAACAACGTCAACGGCACCCACAACCTGCTGGCCGCCATCGTGGAGAGCGGCCTGGATGTGCACATCGTGCACCTCGGCACCATGGGCGTCTACGGCTACGGCTCCCACCGGGGCGCCACCATTCCCGAGGGCTATCTCACCGTTGAGGTGCCCCAGGCCGATGGCAGTCGTTTTACCGAGAAGATCCTGCACCCCACGGATCCCGGCAGCGTCTATCACATGACCAAGACGCTCGATCAGCTGCTCTTTTACTACTACAACAAAAACGATTCGATCCGGGTCACCGACCTGCACCAAGGGATCGTCTGGGGCACCAACACCACCCTCACCGACCGGGATCCGCGCCTCACCAATCGCTTCGATTACGACGGCGATTACGGCACGGTGCTCAACCGCTTCCTGATGCAGGCCGCCATCGGCTACCCCCTCACCGTGCACGGCACCGGTGGCCAGACCCGCGCCTTCATCCACATCCGCGATTCGGTGCGCTGCGTGCAGCTGGCCCTGGAAAACCCCCCGACCAGCGGCGAGAAGGTGAAGATCTTCAACCAGATGACCGAAAGCCACCAGGTGGGCCAACTGGCCCAAAAGGTGGCCGACCTCACCGGGGCCGAGATCCGCTACCAGGCCAATCCCCGCAAGGAGGCGATTGAAAACGACCTGATCGTCGACAACCGCTGCTTCATCGAGCTGGGGCTCAACCCCACCACCCTCGATGACGGCCTGCTGGCCGAGGTGGTGGATGTGGCCCGCCGCTGGGCGGACCGCTGTGACCGCTCCCGCATCCCTTGCCTCTCCGCCTGGACCACGCGCCAGGCGGAAGCCATCCGCACCCACGCCTGAACCGGACCGCCCGTGAGGATTGCCTTCTTCACCGAAACCTTCCTGCCGAAGGTTGACGGCATTGTCACGCGGCTGACCAAAACCCTGCCCCACCTGGTGGCGGCCGGTGACGAGGTGATGGTCTTCTGCCCGGAAGGGGCCCCCGACAACCATGCCGGAGCCCAGGTGGTGGGGGTGCCGGCCCTGCCGTTGCCCCTCTATCCGGAGCTCAAGCTGGCCCTGCCCCGGCCGGCGGTTTCCGAGGCCCTGGAGCGCTTCCGGCCCGACCTGGTGCACGTGGTGAACCCGGCCGTGCTCGGTCTGGGGGGCATCTGGCTGGCCAAGACCCGCAACCTGCCCCTGGTGGCGAGCTACCACACCCACCTGCCCAAATACCTGGAGCACTACGGCATGGGCATGCTGGAGCCCCTGCTCTGGGAACTGCTCAAGGCCGCCCACAACCAGGCCGAACTCAACCTCTGCACCTCCACCGCCATGGTGGACGAATTGGCCGCCAAGGGCATCGAGCACACCGCCCTTTGGCAGCGGGGGGTCGACACCGAGCTATTCCGGCCGGAGCTGGCCAACCCCGCCATGCGTGCCCGCCTGCACGGCGGCCACAGCGACACCGGCAACCTGCTGCTCTACATCGGCCGGCTGTCGGCTGAAAAACAGATCGAGCGGATCCGCCCCGTGCTGGACGCCCTGCCCCAGGCGCGGCTGGCCCTGGTAGGGGATGGCCCCCACCGCCAGCAACTGGAGCGCCTGTTCGAGGGCACAGCCACCACCTTCGTGGGCTACCTGGCCGGCAGTGAACTGGCCTCGGCCTATGCCAGCGGCGATGCCTTCGTCTTTCCCTCCAGCACCGAAACCCTGGGGTTGGTGCTGCTGGAGGCCATGGCGGCCGGTTGCCCGGTGGTGGGGGCCAACCGCGGCGGCATTCCCGACATCGTGAGCGACGGCATCAACGGCTGCCTCTACGACCCCGACCAACCGGCGAGCCTGGTGACCGCAGTGCAAAGGCTGCTGGGGGATGGGGTCACCCGCGCCCAGCTGCGCCAGGCGGCCCGGCTGGAGGCGGAGCGCTGGGGCTGGGCCGGCGCCACCGCCCAACTGCAGGGCTACTACCGCCAAGTTCTCGAGCGGCGGACCCTCGCCCTGGCGGCCTGAATCTCCCGGGCTTCTGCTGGCTGGCGGAACCACCGATCAGGACCAGCCGGAACAGGCTGAGCTGATCAGGGTGTCTGGGGCGCCACGCTGCCCGGCGTGATGCCGGAGGACGGATGGAACCACGCCTCCATCATGGTTTTCACCATCGGCGCCGCCACCGTGCCGCCATAACCGCCGGAATTCTCCCCGAAGGCCACGATCACCAGGTTGGGCTTGCCGGCCGGGGCGTAGCCACCGAACCAGACGTGGTCTGGCCGGGGGGGATCCTCGCCGGTGCCGGTCTTGCCAGCCACCGGCGGCAGGGTGGAATCGTTGAGGATCTTGGCCGTGCCCTCGGTAACCACCATCCTGAGACCCTCCCGCAGCACCCGCAGGGTCTCGGGCTTCAGCCCCAACCACTGGCGCGGGGCGGCACGCTGCACCAGATGGGGCGTGACCAGCCAGCCGCCATTGGCCACGGCGGCGTAAAGGCGGGCCATCTGGATGGGGGTCACGGTCACGGCACCCTGGCCGATGGCGGAGGTGATCGTGTCCACCGAATTCCAGGGTTCACCAATCACCTTCTTCTTCCAGGCCGGGTCCCCCAGCAGGCCGGCACTCTCCTCATCCCGGATCTCCACACCGGTGTGGCTGCCGTAGCCCATGCGACGCGCGGCCTTGAAGAGGTCGTCCGGGCCCACCTTCAAGCCCATCTGGTAGTAGAAGCTGTTGCTGCTCACGGCCAGGGCCTTCTGGAAGCCGATCGAGCCATAGGCACCGTGGTCGCCGTAGCACTGCCCCTGGTAACAGAAAGAGCCCATGGTGGGCAGGGTGGAATCGGGCCTGAACTTGCCGGATTCCAGGCCGGCAATGGTGGACACGATCTTGAAGGTGCTGGCCGGCGGAAAGCCCTGAAGGGCCCGGTTGAGCATCGGCGCTTCGGGGCGGTTGAGATCGTTCCACTGGGCCGTGGTGGGACCGTTGGAGAAGATATTGGGATCAAATCCCGGCCGGCTGGCGATGGCCAGAATCTCACCGGTCTGGGGATCGAGGGCCACGATGGCGCCCTTGGCCACATGGTCGAGGGCCCGCTCCGCAGCCCGCTGCAGATTGAGGTCGAGGGTGAGGCGCAGGTCCCGGCCCGCCCGGGCCGGCTTATCCCCCAACACCCGCTGCACCCGCCCAGCGGCATTGACCTCCAGCTGCTGGCCGCCCCACTCGCCGCGCAGATTGGATTCATAGGTGCTCTCCAGCCCACTGCGGCCGATCCGGTCGCTGAAGCGATACCCCTTCTCCCGGAGGCGCTTGTATTCCTCCTCGGTGAGGTTGCTGGTGTAGCCGATCACATGGGCGGCCAGGCTGCCGTTGGGGTACGAGCGCAGCACATCGATCGACACCTCCGCTCCAGGCAAGGAACCGGCCTGCTCGCGGAAGCGGAGCACCTGGAGCGGCGTCAGCGGACCGGCCAGGGGAATGTGGTAATCGTCAACGCTGTCCTTGCCACGGCGGCGCTGCTCCTCAAGCCGCTCGGCCGGGATGCCCAGCAGGCTGGCCAGCCGGTCCCGCAGGGCGGGCCACTGGCGCTCGCCCACCAGCCGCGGCTGGAGATACAGGCGGTAGGTGAGCCGATTGGTGGCCAGCACCTGGCCATGGCGATCGAGCAGCCGCCCCCGCACCGGATCGCGAGGAATCAGGCGAATCCGGTTTTCATCGGCCATGGCCCGGAGCTCCGGGCCGTGCAGGAGCTGCAACCAACCGAGGCGGGCCACGATGGCGGTGCAGAAGAAGAGCACAAGGGCCATCAACAGGCCAGGCTGGCGGCCCACCCCGGTTTGCCGGGAGGATCCGTAGTTGATCAGCCCCATTAGCTGAGGCGCCGCTCCAGTTCAGCCAGGCGGGCGGCGATCCGCGCCAGGCTCTCCTGCAGCTCCGTGGTCTCAGCTCCGCCGCCCGCAGCGGGCACAGCCGCCAAGAAATCAGCCCCACCACCCCTGGCAGCAGACGCGCTCGCCGGGCTCACCGGGCTGGCCACCCCTGCCGGGGTCTGCGGCACATCCCGCACCTCGACCTTCATCACGGGATTGCCCAGACCCGGCTGCAGCCGATCAAGGCTGTCGCGAAGCTGGCTGGCCGCCGGTTCGCCCTCCTGGCGCAGCACGGTGAGGGGATCACCCGGATGACTGGCATTGCCCTCAAGGGCGGCGAGCACCTCCCGTGCCCCCCCCTTACGGGCGCGCTCCACCACGGCGAGGCCCACCGGCAGCACGTCCTGCATCAGGGTGAGCCGAAGGGCGTCGAGGGGATCGGAGGCCATGGAGGGGCCGGGGATTGGCCCTCCAGTCTGCCCTGACCATGCCGGTGGCGGGGCCCTTCAAGCGGCTCCAGCCGACCAGTCCAGCCCTCGGAGCCGCTCTGGCAGTGGTGGTCAGGGCGTCATCGGCCGCTGCACCCCCGGATCCACCAACAGCGCCCGGCAGGGCCGCTGGCTTCCCAGCCACCAGCCCCCAGCCCCGGCCAGCACCAGCGCCAGGGAAAGGGGCAGCAGGGCTCGCCGGGTGGCCGGCAGGGCAAACCACTCCATCCAGTCGCGCAGCACCCGGTCGCGGTCGAAGCGGCGCCGCTCCCGGAGCCCCTGCTGTTCCCGCCGCTTCAGGGCCCGCTCCACCCAGCGCTCAAAGGCCTTCTTTTTGGTCACGGCCATCTTGCGCTCCACCTCCAGCAACTGGCCGGGGTTGAGCTCGGGGTTAAAGGTGCTGATCAGCTCCAGGGTCTTGAGAAACATCTCCACGGCACCGTCCTTGATCGGGCCCTCCTGCCCATCGAGGAGAGTCCAGTCGAGCTCGGGATAAAAGCGAAGGCGGTTGGCCTGGATCTGCTCCTCGGGGAGCTGGCCCGGTTCCCGCAGCCAGCGGTCCGTGTTGGCGTCGAAGCGGCGCCAATAGAGGAAAGGATTGAGGTAGATCGTCTTGCCGCCCACCAGGATGCTGTCCTGCTGCAGGCGACGCTGCAGCTGGGGATCCGGATCGGCGCTCACGGCGGAAGTCACGGCGGTCACGGGGCCGGTTATCGGGTGCCCGATGGTATCGGGCTTGGCCGGGGCCAGCCAGTGGCCGGGAGGGCCGAGACCTCCCCTACTCCCACTCGATCGTGCCGGGGGGCTTGCTGGTGATGTCGAGCACCACCCGGTTGACGCCCTTCACCTCGTTGACGATCCGATTCGAGATCTGCTCCAGCAGGTCGTAGGGGAGGCGCGACCAGTCAGCGGTCATGCCGTCCTCCGAGGAGACGCAACGCAGCACGATCGGGAAGGCATAGGTGCGCTTGTCGCCCATCACCCCCACGCTGCGCACCGGCAGCAGCACCGCGAAGGCCTGCCAGATCTCGTCGTAGAGGCCGGCGTCGCGCACCGCCTCGCGCACGATCAGGTCGGCGTCCCGCAGGATGTTGAGCTTGTTGGCGGTCACCTCCCCCAGGATGCGAATCGCCAGGCCGGGGCCGGGGAAGGGGTGGCGACCCACGATCTCCTGGGGCAGGCCGAGGCTGCGGCCCACCTTGCGCACCTCGTCCTTGAACAGGCGGCGCAGGGGTTCGACCAATTTGAATTGCAGGTCCTTGGGCAGACCGCCGACGTTGTGGTGGCTCTTGATCTTCACCGCCACCCGTTCGCCCGTCTTGGGGTCGATATTGGTGCCGGCGCTCTCGATCACATCGGGATAAAGGGTGCCCTGGGCGAGGTAATCGAAGGGCCCGAGGCGCTTGCTTTCCTCCTCAAAGACGCGGATGAATTCGGTGCCGATCAGCTTGCGCTTCTCCTCAGGATCGGTGATGCCGGCCAGCTTGCTGATGAAGCGCTCGCGGGCATTGATGTATTCCACATTGATGTGGAAACGCTTGTCGAAGAACTCCACCAGAAACTCGGGCTCGCCTTTGCGCATGAAGCCCTGGTCGATGAACATGCAGGTGAGCTGATCGCCGATCGCCCGGTGCAGCAAAAAGGCCAGGGTGGAGGAATCCACGCCACCGGAGAGGGCCAGCAGCACCCGCTTCTCACCCACTTGGGCCCGCACATCGGCGATCGCTTCGTCGATGAAGGCGGCGGTGGTCCAATCGGGGGTGCAGCCGCAAACGTGATACACGAAATTGCGGATCAGGGCCATGCCGCAGCTGGAGTGCACCACCTCGGGATGGAACTGCACGCCATACAAGCGCCGGCCGAGGTGGGCCACCGCCGCTTCGGGGGTGTTGTCGGTATGGGCTAGCCGCACGAATCCCTCCGGCAGCCGTTCCACCGAATCGCCGTGGCTCATCCACATCGTGGAGCCGTCGTCGACGTTGGTGAGCAGGTCGGTGGGGTCGTCCACATGCAGCGGCGCCTTGCCGTATTCGGCCCGGCCGGCGGCCACCACCGCCCCGCCTAGCTGCTGCACCATCAGCTGCATGCCGTAGCAAACCCCCAGCACCGGAATGCCCAGGTCCCACAGGGCAGGATCACAGCGGGGGGCGTCGTCTTCGTAGACCGAGCTGGGGCCGCCGCTGAGGATGATCCCCTTAGGGGCCAGGGCCCGCAGCTCTTCGGCCGTGATGGTGTAGGGCAGCACAAGGGAGAACACCTCCGTTTCGCGCACCCTTCGGGCGATCAGCTCGGAATATTGGGAGCCAAAATCCAGGATCACCAGCGCCGGGGGCCGGCTCGATCCACTGGTGTGGTCCCGGCCCGCATCCTGCGGGGAAGCGCCGCTCACCTGGACCATCGCAATTCATAACCGTTGGCCCAACCCTAAGGCGCACCCCCCACAGCTCCTGACGGGTACGCCAACCTCCTGGCAGCACCCTGCGGCTAGCCGGGGGGATCCCAGCGCCCTCAAACACTCACTGCGGATGGGGCGTGGAAGCGGCGCCAGGCTCGGCCAGGGCCGCCAGCAGGGGTCCACCGATCGGACCCGCAGCCCGTATGCAGCGGCTGCGGTCGAACAACACGGCCCCCACCGCCAGGGAGCCGCCCCCATGGCGGGCCAGGTAGGCGGCGCTGCGGGTCTCCACCGCCATCGCGAGGCGGTCCCGCAGCCGCTGGGCCAGGGCTGGATCGGCCTCCTCCAGCTCCGCCAGGGCGGCCTCCACGGTGGGGGCGGCATGAAGGGAGGCCAGAGCCTCGCCGGCGAGGCCCTCCAGGGCGGCGAAGGCGGTGAGCACCTCGGCGCGGCCATCGGCCAGATGGTGGTGGGTGTGGAAGATGCCCGCCGCCAGCTTGATCAACTTCCCTTGGTATCCGAAGAGCAGCAAGCGCCGCACGCCCGCCTCGGCCGCCGCCACCAGCACCGGGCCGATCCAGTTGCCGGCCTTCAGCAGAAGCTGGGGGGGGAGTCCGAGACGGGGCGCCAGATCGAGGCCGTTCTCGCCGATCACCAGCACAAGATCGCCCTTGAAATCGGGCGCGTCGACGTGCTGGCGGAGGGCCGCCAGGGTGGCCTCCAGCTGGTCCGGCGAGGCGCCGGCCTGCACGGCGGCGCGGGTGCCGATCAGGGCCAGGCCCTCCACCACCCCGAAGGCGGCATTGCTGG
>JBAXOO010000035.1:0-9447 GCA_037133235.1 Cyanobium sp. ELA507 | reverse complement strand
CCAGTGACCCCTTCCGTGTGAAGGAAGTGCGCTACCGCTGTGCTAATCGCCCCTGATCGGCCCTAAAAGGCCCAGCTCTGCCAGCGGTGCGAAACCACCCCTTTGGAACCTTTTGGGAGCATAGATCACCACCCCCTGGGACCAGCGGCTGGCCCCCCCTATCGGTCACCATGGGATCTCGGGGATCCACTTGGATCCCAATCCCCGGCTGCGCCGCCCCCTCCGTTTCCCTTTTCCATCGCCTTGAGCCCCCTTCCCGACGCCGAGCCGGCGACCAGCGCCACACCCACCGCTGAGGTGGACGTCCTGATCGTGGGAGGCGGGGTCTGCGGCACTGCCTTGCTGTTTGAACTGGCGCGCTACACCGACCTGCCCCGCATTGCCCTGGTGGAGCGCTACGGCCAGCTGGCCCAGGTGAATTCCAAGGCCACCAGCAACAGCCAGACCATCCACTGCGGCGACATCGAGACCAACTACACCCTGGAGAAGGCGCTCAGCGTGCAGCGCACTGCCGCCATGGTTGGCCGCTATGGCGATCTGCTTGAACCCGCCGCGCGGGAGCGCTGCGTGTTTCGCACCCCGAAAATGGTGCTGGCGGTGGGCGAGGCCGAAGGGCAGATGCTGCGGCGACGTTACGAGCAGTTTTCCCCCCATTTCCCGGCGATGGAACTGCTGGAGGCGGAGCAGATCGCCGCCTGGGAGCCCCAGGTGGCCCTGGTCGATGGCCAGCCCAGGCCGGAGCCGATTGTGGCGATCGGCATCCGCAACTCCACCACGGCGGTGGACTATGAAGCCTTGGCCGAATCGTTCGTGACTGAAGCCCGGCGGGCCATGGAGGCCGAGGGCAGGACCCTGGACCTGCGGCTCGGCACCTCGGTGGAGCGGATCACGCCGGAGGGGGAGACCTTCCGGGTGGAAATGGGGCCCGGCCCGGGCAGCGAAGGGGAATCCACCGTGCTGCGGGCGCGCCATGTGGTGGTGGCCGCCGGGGGCCACAGCCTGCTGCTGGCCCAACAATTGGGCTATGGCCTCGAGTACTCCTGCCTGCCGGTGGCGGGAAGCTTCTACTTCACCCCCGACCTGTTGCGGGGCAAGGTCTACACGGTGCAGAACGACAAGCTGCCCTTCGCCGCGATCCATGGCGATCCCGATGTGCGCGCCCCCGGCCAGACCCGGTTCGGCCCCACCGCCCTGCTTCTGCCGCTGCTGGAGCGCTTCCGCCTTGCCTCCTTCTGGGACTTCCTGAAGGTGCTGCGCCTGGATGGGGCCGTGCTGGCGGTGCTGTGGCAGCTTTTTGGCGTTGCCGATATCCGCAACTACATCCTGCGCAACCTGCTGTTTGAGGTGCCCTGGCTGGGACGCCGCCTCTTTCTCAGTGATGCCCGCAAGATCGTGCCCTCGCTCCAGCTCAGCGACCTGCGCTTCGCCAAGGGCTACGGGGGGATCCGCCCCCAGTTGATCGATCGGCGCAGCCGCAGGCTGCTGCTCGGGGAGATCCGGATCGAGGCGATGCCAGGCCTGAGCTTCAACGTGACCCCCTCCCCCGGCGGCACCTGCTGCCTGGGCAACGCCCTGCGAGATGTGGAAACGATTACCGCCCGACTGGGCTGCCGCTTTGACCGAGAACGGTTGGAGCAGGAGCTGGTGGGCAACCCGAACCAAGTCGGTACGGTCGAAGGGATGGCCCAGGCTGCCTAGCTTGACGGCTCAAGCCCCGCCGGTTCCCTCCACGCCCATGGCCCAGCCCAACCCGTCCCAGGCCTGGGGCCAGGAACTGGTCGAGGCGATCGTGCGCTGGGGCATGGACGGCGCCCCCATTCCCAACCCGGTCCCCGGGGCCGATTCTTTCCGGCTGAAGACCGCCGCCCAACTGGCCAACGACTACCGCGCCCGGGCCGGGCAGGTGGGGCTGCCGCAGGCGATCGAGGAACTGATCGAGGACCAAGCCCGCTGGAATGCGGGCACGGGCTTCCTCACCGGCCTGGGGGGGTTCGCCCTGCTGCCGGTGCAGCTGCCGGCGGCGGTCACCGCCACCTGGGTTATCCAGACTCGGCTGGTGGCCGCCATTGCCGACCTCTATGGCTTCGATCTAGAACATGAAGCGGTGCGCACCCAGATCCTGCTCACCCTGATCGGCGAAGAAGCGCGCGAGGTTCTCAAGCAGGTGGGGGTGAAGGCAAGTCAGCGGTTTGTACAAGCCCAGCTCAAGCGCCTCTCTCCCCAGGCCTTGGCCACGCTGAATCGGGCCGTGGGCTTCCGGCTGGTCAGCCGCTTCAGCGGCCAGGGGGTGCTGAATCTCCACCACGCCATTCCCGTGCTCGGCGGTGTGATTGGCGGTGGCATCGACTATGTGATGACCCGCCAGCTGGGAGCCTGGGCCGCCACCGAACTGGGACGGCGGGTGCCCCAGGGAAGCGCCCACGCCGAGGTGATCGACGTGGAGATCCTCAGCTAGAGGGCGCCGCCGCGGAAGAGGTGGCTGTGGCTGGCGGAATAGAGCAACGAGCGGGTTTCTCCTGCCGCCGCCAGGGCCGGACTCACCACGTAGAGGGTGGTGCGGATCAACCCCCGTTCGCGGCTGGTGACCGCCATGGCCTCCAGGGGGACCACCGTGAGCCACTGGTCGGGCCAGCTGACCCGATAGCCAATCGCCACGGGGGTTTCGGGTGGATAGTGGCGCAGCAATTCGGCCTGCACCTCCTCCACGTGGCGGGCGCTCAGATAGAGGCAGAGCGAGGCCCGCAGGGCGGCCAGCCGGGCCAGGGATTCCGATTCGGGCACCCCGGTGCGTCCGCCGGCGCGGCTAAGCACAATGGTCTGCACCACCCCCGGGATGGTGAGTTCCTGGCCCAGGGCCGCCGCCGTAGCCTGATAGGCGCTTAGGCCGGGCACCACCTCCACAGCGATGCCGGCATCGGCGAGGCGGCAGATCTGCTCGGCCAGGGCTCCATACAAACAAGGATCACCATCGTGGAGCCGCACCACCCGGAGCCCAGCCCGGGCCCGCTCTACCACCACCGCCAACACCTCCTCGAGGGTAAGGGTGCTGGTGCGGATGCTTTCGCAGCCTGCTGGGGCTAGGGCGGCGATCTGGGGGTTGATCAGGGAATCGGTCCAGACCAGCACCTCGGCCGCCTCGATGGCCCGGGCCGCCCGCAGGGTGAGCAGATCCAGGGCACCGGGTCCGGCCCCAACGATCTGGACGGCGGCGGGAGTGCTCATGGGGAGGGGGCAGCGGTGGATACGGCGGGATCGGGAAGGGGCCGTTTGCGGCCATAGAGCCACCAGAGGCCGAGGGAGCCGAGGGCGATCAGCAGCAGACTCACCAGTTGGGCCATCCGCAGGCCACCTTCACAGAAGGGTGGCTGGGCAAGAAGGCAAAGGGGATCGAGCCGCAGGCCCTCGATCCAGAGCCTGCCGCTGCTGTAAGCCATCAGATACACACAGCTCAGGGCACCGGCGGGCAGCTGCAGCCTTCCCCTTGAGGCGGCACGGAAGAGGCCGAGCAGAAGGCCTAGCACCGCCAGGTTCCAGAGGGATTCGTAGAGGAAGGTGGGGTGAAAGGTCTCGGCGTCGAGGAATTGGAGGGGCCGATTCTGGATGGGAATCGTGAGCTTCCAAGGCAGATCGGTGGGAAGGCCGAACGCTTCGGAATTGAAGAAATTTCCCCAGCGGCCAATCGCCTGACCCAGGGCCACCGCCGGCACGATCACATCCAGCAGACTCCAGAACGGCTGCCGCCGCCAGCGGCAATACAACACGGTGGCCAGGGTGCCCCCCAGCAGGGCCCCATGAATGGCGATGCCGCCGCGCCAGATGGCGAGGGCGTCAAACCAGTGCCCCTGGTACTGGCGCCACTCCAGGGCCACGTAGTAGAGCCTCGCCCCGATCACCGCCCCGAAGACCAGCACGGGCAGCAGATCGGCAATCACCGTGGGATCGATGCCTCGGCGTCGGCCAAGGCGGGTGGCCAGTACCAAGCCCAGCAGCACCGCCGTGGCGATGAGGAGCCCATACCAGCGAAGAACGATGGGCCCAAGCTGGAAAACCAGGGGGCCCGGCGAGGTGAACACCGCGGAGGGGAGAGCCAGCGGCATCAGGTCAGCCACGGCGGTGGCGAGGGAACGGCTCGGCAGACCAAGAGGATCAGATGATCCCCTCGGCGGCCTGCACCTTCTCGACCTGGCGCTTCTTCAGCACCAGCAGGATCTGGGAGAGGGCCACCAGGGCGAAGAAGGCGAGGAGGCCATAGATCCGCACAGGGTTCTGCAGCACCACCTCCACATCCACCTGGCCGAAGCCACCGACGTTGGGATCGTTGGTGAGGGCAGAACCGGCGGTGAGGGCATCACCCACGGCAACCTGCAGGGTGGGGCCGGCGGGGATGGTCTCGGTGACCTTGCCATCGGGGGTGGCGATCTCCACGACCGTGACTCCGTTTTCACCGGCGGTGATGGCGCTCACGGTGCCCGCCGCGGGGGCGGTGTAGAGATTGTTGTTGGTTTTTTCACCGGCCGGGGTCACCTGGCCCCGACCCCGGTTGCCACCCACGTGGACCTGGTATTTGCCGAAGTGGATCTTGCTGTCGGTGGCGGGATCGGGGGAGAGAACCGGGAAAACGATGGTCTGGTGCTGGTCACCGGGCAGGGGGCCGACCAACAGGATGTTGGGCTGGGTGTCGCTGTACTGGGTGTAGTAGATGCCGGCGGTCTCCTCCTTGAGCTCATCGCTGAGCCGTTCAGGCGGTGCGAGCTTGAAACCCTCCGGCAGCATCACAACAGCACCCACGTTGAGGCCGGTGGGGCTGCCATCGCCGGACACCTGCTGAACCGTGGCGTCGTAGGGGATCTTCACCTCAGCCTTGAACACCGTGTCGGGGAAGACGGCCTGGGGAATTTCTACCTGGGTGATTTTCTTGGCCAGGTGGCAATTCGCGCAGACAATCTTGCCGGTGGCCTCGCGGGGGCTGGCGTAGTTCTGCTGCGCCCAGAAGGGGTAGGCCCAGCTGGGGCTGGCCCCGGTGACCAGAACGCCGACCCCGAGGGTGAGGGTGAGCAGGCAACCGAGCAGAGAGGAGAAGGAACGTCGCATGGCGGTGGATCGGGCGGGCGCGGACGGCTGGGCAGGGGGCAAAGGGTGCCGCAGGGAGGGGATCAGGCCCACCAGGGCTTCTCGCCGTTGCGGAAGTCGGTTTCAGTCCAGGGGCTGAGGAAGACGTTGTCGTTCTCGACCGAGACGTGGGCCAGGGCCAGGGAGAGGGGGGCGGGGCCGCGCACCACCTTGCCGGTGGCGTCGTACTGGCTGCCGTGGCAGGGGCACATGAACTTGTTGGCGCCGCTGTTCCAGGGCACCACGCAACCCAGGTGGGTGCAGATGGCGTTGATGCCGTAGGTGCCGATCGCCTCAGGGCCTTCGACCACCAGGTAGGTGGGATCGCCCTTGAGGCCCTGCACCAGGCTGCGATCGCCTTCTTTGTGGCCAGCCAGCCAGCCCGAAAGGGTCACGGCATTGCCGGACTCGTCCTTGGCGATGGTGCCACCGCCGCCGCCGGCGGGCCGGGGGGGGATGAAGTAGTTGACAACGGGGTAGAGGGCACCGAGAGCCACGCCTGTCACCGAACCGAAGGTGAGCAGATTCATGAACTGCCGGCGACCCATGCCGGGGACGTCGCCGTTTGAGGAGGCCGCAGGGATCTGGGTCATACGAACCGTTCCGGGGTCATCGGGCAACGCGACGACATTATGAACCGCGCCCGGTCCCGCTCGGGGCCGGGGGACGGGCAGCGGATGGAAGGCTTCACGAAAAGCCTGTGGGTGCTCACCAGAGGCCAAAGTTGGGAGCTGCGCAATCCGCCACCATGGCCGAACCCGGCGAACCAATCAGCGCCGCGGAAATCCTGGGCCTGCTGCGCCAGCGCTGGCAGGTCTCCTACGACCTGCAGCTGGTGAAGAGACAGGACCGCATCTACCTCCAGGTGATGTGGGGCCACCTGGAGCAGCAGTCGTTTCCGCTCAGCCCCGACGACTACGCCGCCAAGTTGGCGGATCTGGTCGCCACCCTCAACGGGCTGGGAGTAGCCGCCCAGGTGCGGGAATGGCTGGGAAGCACCCGCGACCGGCCCAGGCTGGGCAAGGCCCTCTCCCTGGCCCTGCAGCTGCCCCCGGGGCGGGCGAGTGAATTCCTGCTCTGAGCCCCTCAGGCCGGCCGGCGGCGGGTGCCGGTGAGGGCCACCAGGCCAACCCCCACCAGGTAGAGGGCCGTGATCGCTCCGGCCAGCAACAGCATGGTGACCGGATCAGTGGAAGGGGTGAGCACCGCGCCCGCCAGGGCGCTGGCGAGCACCACCCAACGCCAGGCCCGCAGCATGGTGGGGGCATCGATCAGCCCCAGGGCGCCCAGCAGCAGCTGCAGCACGGGCAACTGGAAAGCCAGGGCCGTGGCCACCATCAGCAGCAGCACAAAATCGAGGTAACGCTCGATCGACCAGATCGGCTCCACCACATCGGCGCCATAGCTCACCAAGAAGCGCAGGGCCGCCGGCAGCAGGGCCCACCAGGCAAAGACCAGGCCGGCCAAAAAGAGCAGGCTGGAGCCCGCCACCGCTGGCGCCACCAGGCGGCGTTCGCGCCGAGTGAGGCCAGGGAGCACAAAGCCCAGAACCTCGAACAGCACCCAGGGCAGGGCGAGGGTGAGTCCGGCGTAGCCAGCCACCTTGAGGGAAACAAACAGAAACTCCCCGGGTGCCAACTGCAAAAAGCGGATCCCCTGGGCGGGCTGCTCCAGGAGCCGCACTAGAGGCCGCACCACCACCAGGCACAGCCCCGCGCCCACCACCACGGCCATCAGGCTGCGGAGGATGCGCCATCGGAGCTCCTCGAGGTGGTCAACCAGGCTCATCTCCACCTCTCCCGGAAAGGCATCGTCCGGGTCGCCGCTGGGGAGAGGCGCTGGAGGGGCAGGCTGTGGGTCCTGCGGCCCCAGCGTGGTCAGGGCGGCCTCCGGCAGGAGGTCGGACTCGGGCACAGGGTGGCCTCGTGGGGATCCAACCGAATTGTGCCGCTCCACCGCCACGGCGTGGGCCCGGGCTGGGGCCAGCGCCGCGGCAGGGCCGAGTCCCGGCCGGTACGGCAGAGGCTCATGGCGACGTTGCAGCGCCCAACAGAGCGAACCCCCGATCGGGTTCGCCCCAGACGACCTGGCCGCCGCCATGGCGCACGGTGCCCGGCGCCGCCCCTGCAATCCTCTGCAGGCTTTCCGCCTCCACCATCACCACGGGCACGCGGCTATTACCTCGGGCGCGGCTGAAGTGGGCCGCCAGATCGGCCGCAGCCTCGAGATCGGCTGATCCGGCAGCAGCCTCCGAGGCCTTGAGCACCACATGGCTCCCGGGACATTCCTGGGCATGGAACCAGAGGTCGCCGCGGCGGGCCTGGCGCAGGCTGATCCAGTCGTTCTGGCGATGGTTCCGCCCCACCTGGAGCCGTAGGCCGCTGGCGGTGCGGAGTTCCAGGGGTTGGGGCTGGACCGCCTGGCGCCGCCGCTGGCGTCGCCCCTGGCGGGGGCTGGCCAGGTCGTCGAGGTCCTGTTCGAGCTCCGCCAGCACCTCCAACCCTTCGCTGCGCTCCAGGTAGTGGAGGCTGGCCTCCAACCAGGTCAGCCGGCCGCGGTGGAGCTCGAGGCGGGGCGTGATGGCGGCCACCGAGCGGCGCAGGCGGCGGGCCTGGTGGTAAAGCTTTTGGGCCTCCTCAACCACCCCCCGGGGCGGATCGGGCTGGCAAAGCAGGGTGTCGGCCCGGCGCTGCAGATCCTCCCCCCCCGGCACCGCCGCGAGGAGCTCCTGCTGGCGGTCGGCCTCCCGCCGCTCCCGCGCCAGGGCCGCCTCAAGCCGCTGCCGCAGGGCGCCGCGGTGTTGGTCCAAACGGCGGGCCGCCAGCCGCTCGCCGTAGTAGGCCGCCAGGCCGGCATTGATTGACATGTCGCCCAGCAGTCCCGAGGGTGTGGCCCCCGAGGCGGTGGGTTCCCAGCAGCGGTAATCGCTGGCTCCCCCACTGTGGAATTGGAATCGCTGCGCCTCCACCGCCTCCAGCCAGGCCCGCCAGCGGCCAAAGAGAGCCCCCCACTGGGAGCTTTCCAGGGCACCCACCGGCCCATCGAGGCGGGGCGGATCCGGCAGGCCATCCAGGAGCTGCCGCACCAGGGCAGGACTGATGCCCTGGTAGGCCTGCCGCAGGGCCTGCTCCAAAGGAAGTGGCACCAGGCAGAGACGGCGGCGCCAATCGCTCTCGGATTCGGCCAACCGAGGGGGCTCCCCCGCCAGCGCGGGGGGAGAGGTGTAGGGATCGCCGGTGCCGATCGGCCGCAGGCGCGACTGGGCCGGACGCACCTGGCGGCCGGCGGCGGTGACCCGCCGTTGGCCATCGAGCAGGAAGAGATTGCTGTGGCGCCCCATCAGCTCCAACACCAGCCAGCGCTGGGCTTCCTCGCCGGGTCGGCGGGCGAAGGCCAGCTCCACCACCCGCTCCCAACCCTGCTGCTCCATGGCCACCAAGGCCAGGCCCCGCAGGCTGTGCTGAAGCTGCTGGGCCAGGGTGCTGCCCTCCCCCTGGCGCGGCGGCGGCGCGATGGCATGGATCCGGGGGGCCTCCGCCTGCCAACCCAACTCGAGCCAGTGGCTGCCGGTGAGGCTGCGCAGTCCCAGTTGCAGGGTGTGGGGATCGGCCTGCTGGGCCTTCTCGAACCGACTCGGCAGCAGCAGGGGCCGCAGCTCCGCCAGCACGGCCCGCAGAGTCGTTGCATCCATTGCCTGGATTGCCGCCATACCGCTCCGCCCTCCAGCCGCTTCTACTCTGCGCCCAGTCCCAGGCGCTCCATGCCCCCGATCAGCGAAACCGGCCGCCTCACCGTGATCACCGGCCCCAGCGGTGTGGGCAAGGGCACCCTGGTGGCCCGCCTGCTGGCGCGCTATCCCACGATCTGGCTCTCGATTTCGGCCACCACACGGGCCCCCCGCAGCGGGGAGGTGGATGGGGTGCATTACTTCTTTCACGATCGGGCCAGCTTTGAGGCCAAGGTGGCCGGCGGCGGACTGCTGGAGTGGGCCGAATTCGCCGGCAACCTCTACGGCACGCCCCGGGAACCGGTGGAAATCGAGCTGGCGGCGGGCAGGCCCGTGGTGCTGGAGATCGAGCTGGAGGGGGCGCGCCAGGTGAGGCGGAGCTTTCCGGGGGGCTTTCAGATCTTTGTTGCCCCGCCATCGTTCGCCGAACTGGAGCGCCGCATCCGCGGCCGCGGCACCGACAGCGAAGGCGCCATCACCCGCCGGCTGGAGCGGGCCAAGGTCGAACTGGCAGCGGCCGCGGAATTCGATGCGGTGCTGGTCAATGCCGATCTGGAGGGGGCCACGGCCGAATTGGAATCCCTGATGGGCCTGCACCCAGTGCCCCCAGC
>JBAXOO010000034.1:0-9572 GCA_037133235.1 Cyanobium sp. ELA507 | reverse complement strand
CCATCGCCGAAATCGGCCTGGAAGCCCATCAGGATCGTGAAATCGGCGGCGCGGAAGCTGTAGATGCTCTGGTCGGCATCGCCCACCACAAACACCGAGCGTCCCTCCCATTCGTTGTACGTTTCCGGATCGCGGCCGTCGGTCACCAGCAGCTTGATCAGGTCGTACTGGGTGCGGTTGGTGTCCTGGTACTCGTCCACGAGGACGTGGCGGAAGCGGCGGTGCCAATAGGAGCGGATCTGCTCGTTTTGCTGCAGCAACTGCACCGGCAGCAGCAGCAGGTCGTCGAAATCGAGGGCGTTATTGGCGGCCAGGGCGCGGCGGTACAGGCGGTAGGCCTCGGCCACCTTGCGATCGCGTAGCCCTTCCGCCTTCGCCTCCAGCTGGGCCGGCAGCAGGCCTTGGTTCTTGGCGGTGCTGATCGCCCAGCGCACTTTTTTGGGCTCAAACCGCTTGGGATCGAGCTGCAGCTCCTGGGTCACGATCTCCTTGACCAGGTTCTGGGCGTCGTTCTCGTCGTAGATCGAGAACTGGCGGGTCCAGCTCAGGCCCTCGGGATCGCTCAACTTGTCGATGTCGAAACGCAGCAGCCGGGCAAACAGGGCGTGGAAGGTGCCGATCCAGAGGTCCTTGATCACCTCCCGGTAGATGCGGCTGCGCAGCTGCTTCTGCTCGATCGGCGGCAGGGTGCTCCAGGGTTGGCCGAACTGGCTCTGGGCCAGCTTCTGGGCCAGCAGCACCTCCAGCCGCTCCTTCATCTCGCGGGCGGCCTTGTTGGTGAAGGTCACCGCCAGCAGGGAGGCTGGATCCACGCCGTGGTGGCCGATCAGGTGGGCGATGCGGTGGGTGAGGGCCCGGGTCTTGCCGCTGCCGGCCCCCGCCACCACCAGCAGCGGGCCGGTGTGGTGGTCCACCGCCTTGCGCTGGGCATCATTCAGACCGGCCAGAAATGCGCTCATTACCGCAGTCTCACTCAGCGGAGAGGGCCTCTAAGCGGGCCAGTTCGCGGAAAGTGGCCGAATCCCGCTGCAGGTCGGCGAAGGAGCCCGCCGCCTTGACCCGGCCGCCGTCAAATTCGTAGATGCGATCGCAGCGCTGCACCGTGCTGAGGCGATGGGCGATCACCAGGGTGGTGCAGCGGCGGCCGATCACCTGCAGGGATTCGATCAGGTTCAGTTCGGTGCGGTTGTCGAGGGCGCTGGTGGCCTCATCCATCACCAGGAAGCGGGCATCGCGGTAGAAGGCCCGAGCCAGGGCCAGGCGCTGGCGCTGGCCGCCCGAGAGCTGCACCCCGTTTTCTCCCACCGGCGTGTAGAGCCCGTAAGGGAGTTCAGCCACGTCATCGGCCAGCTGGGCTGCCTCCAGCGACTCCCAGATCCGATCGCGGTCGATCGTCTCCTCTGGAATGCCGAAGGCGATGTTGGAGAGCACGCTGCCGTTGAGCAGGTGGATCATCTGGGGCACGTGGGCACAGCTGGCCTGCCAGGCCGGCAGGTCGTTGGCCGTCACGGGAACGCCATCGAGTTCGAGGCAGCCCCGCTCGGGATGGAGCAGGCCCAGCAGCAGGTGGGCCGTGGTGGTCTTGCCACTGCCGGTGCGGCCCACCAGGGCCACCCGCGATCCCACCGGAATGGTGAGGCTGAGGTCCTGAAGCAACCAGTCGTCGCCGCTGGCGTAGCGGAAACACGCCTTCTGGAGCCGGATCGTGTGGCGCGGAAAGATCCCGGCCGGGCTCGGCACACCGGGCGTGACCAGCAGCGGCCGTTGGGCCGGCAGATCGAGCACGTCGAGGAGCTCGCTCACCTGGGGCAGCCCGCCGCGCAACTGGGTGAGGGAGCGGAAGATGTCCTGCAGGGGCGGGGTGAGCCGCAGGGCTGCCACCGCCACCGAAGAGAGGAAGGGGATGATGCCGCCCACCCGGGTGGGATCGCCACTGAGCAGGGCCGGCAGGGCACCGACCACGAAGATCATGGTGATGCCAAAGGGCTCGATCAGGATGCGGGGCACCTCAGGTAGCAGCTCCGAGGTCCACACCGAGTCCTCCGCTTCGGCGATCGTGTCGTTGAAGCGGCCGGCGAAGAAGGGCTCGGTGTGGCTGAGCTGCACGTCGGCCACTGATCCGAGGGTTTCGGTGAGCATTCCGGCCGACTGTTGCTCCTTGCGCAACCGCTTGCGGGCCGCATGGCGGAGGTAGGGCGTGGCAGCAATCGAAATGGTGAGATAGGCCACCACCAAGGAGATAATCAGGCCCACCGAAAGCCAGCGGCCGATGAACAGAATCCCGAAGGAAAGCAGCAGCACCGAAGGGATGGCGCTGAGCATCAGTAGGAAGGGAATCACCGTGGATTCCGAGACCCGCCGGGCATTGCTGAGCAGCAGGGCGGAGAAGCGGGAACTGCTCTGACCCAGGTGGTAGCGGTAGTCCTGCTGCAGCAGCCGCTCGAACAACAGCCGCGAAAGATCACCCCAGACCCTTGCCGTGAGCCGATACTGCAGGAAGCGCAGACTCAGCTTGGTGGCCGACGACATCCAGGCCAGGGCCACGAAGATGCCGATCAGCCAGAGGCTCTGATCAATGCCGTTGCCGCCAAACACCCGCATGCCGGGGATCAGATCTTCGAGGTGGTGCCCCACCAAGGTGCCCATCAATCGGGCCACCACCGCAATCGAAGCTAGGTCGATGATGCCCGGCATCATCGACAGGGGCACCAACACCAACAGGGTGCGCAACCGGCGCCGCGGCAGGTAGCCGATCAGCCGCTTGAGTTCCTCGAGCGTGCGGCTCTGGAGCGTCGGCAGGGCGGGCAATGCCAGGGCCAGAAGGTTCACCTCACGCTATGCCGCCGCACCCTTCCTTCATCCACGGCGCAGCCAGCGCAGCAGCCGCACCAGCCACGGATCAAGCCGAAGGCGCCAGGCCGGTGGGCTTTGCAGAGGGGCGGCCGCGCCCTGGAGCAGCAGGCCCCAGTGCCGGTCGCAGGCGGTGAGGGCCCGCCGCCAGCGCTCGGCCAGGGCCGCCTCGGATCCCTCCTGAAGTAGGAAGGCCAGCCGTTGGGGATCGGCCCGCCAGGCCTGGGGATCGGCCACGGCGGCGGCAATGCGCTCCAGGTCTGCAGCCATGCTGCCGCAGCCGATCTGGTGCCCCACCAGGCCAGGATCGAGGCTATCGGCCAGGGCATGGTTGAGGCTGCTGAACACGACGCAACCCGAGGCGAGGGCCTCCAGGGGCGGCAGGCCAAAGCCCTCACTCACGCCGCGGCCCCGCCAGTAATCGGCGGAGTCGTAGAGCACCACGCTGGCGCTGCGGAACAGCTCGACCAAATCATCCACCCAGCCGTCCTGCAGTTCCACCCGCAGCCCCCGATCCCGCAGGGCCGGCACCAGCTGCTCCAGCACGTAGCGGCTGTTCTTGCGAACCTGCACCAGCACATCGATCGGCCGCCGCGGCCCCTCCATGGCCCCGGCATCGGCGGCACCAACCTCGCCGGTCCCGGGGCTGGCGGCCGGCACGGGTTGTCGCTGAGGGCCTCCGGGCTCAGCCGCCCTCGCCCCGCCCCGCGGATCTCGCCAAGGCACCGCCGCCGACCCAGGCCGCAGCCACTTGGCATCGAGGGCATTCGGCACCAGAAAAAGCGGGTTGCGGGGGGCCCGGTTGCCCCAGTAGCCCAGGGTGTTGCGGCTCACCGCCAGCACCGGCACCCCCGGCGGCAGATCGAAGCCATAGCCGCTGCTGTGGGCGTGGTAAGCCACCGGGCGGCCCCGCAGCCGCCGCAGTAGGGGCGGCACATCAAAGCCCCAGCTCACGATCCAGAGGGCCTGGCCCGGGGCGGGCTCCTCGACTAGCAGGTCATCGAGAAAGGGGTGCTCGCTCTCCCGCTGCCGGTAGGTCACCAGCTCCACCGGCCGCTCCCCCAGACCCGCCAGCAGCCGGGCGGTCTGGAGCTCCACCAGCAGGCCACCACAGCGGAAACGGCCGGTGGTGCCGGGCAACAGAAAACGGATCGAAGCGGGGCTGGCGGCGTTCAGGATGGGGGTCGCCGGCAGGCGAAGCGTTGCTCGGCAAAGTCTGCCGGAAGAGCTTCACCCCAGGCCGGGGATCCAGCGCCCCCGCGGTGTGGAGCGGCAGCGGCAGCCGGGCGATGGACTGCGACCTCAGGCGGGCACGGCCTCAGTGCTACCGGAGCGCTGGCGCTTGGTGAGGAAGCCGAAGAGCACCTTGCCGATCGCGGCCACCAGATTGCCTTCCAGCTCCTGGAACATCTTCATGTTGCAGTGGAAAGCCTCGTTGGCCTCGCCCACGATCCGATCGGCCATGGCCTGGTCGATCGGCAGGTTGTCGAGCACGCTGCGGTAGTTGGTCTTGAAGCCCTTTTCGTCGGGGATGGCGTCGAACTCGTAGAAGCGCAGGCCATCGTGCTCGCCGAGGTTCATGGCCTTCTGGGCGATGTTCTTGAGGATCTGGCCGCCGGAGAGGTCGCCGATGTAACGGGTGTAGTGGTGGCCGACCAGCAGCTCGGGGGAGTCCTTGGCGATGCGGTGGATGCGGGCCACATACTCCTGGGCACCGGGGGTGGCCCTGATCTGCTTGCGCCAGTCGGAGCCGAAGTA
The DNA here is from genome assembly GCA_037133235.1 of Cyanobium sp. ELA507. Lineage (GTDB taxonomy): Bacteria > Cyanobacteriota > Cyanobacteriia > PCC-6307 > Cyanobiaceae > Cyanobium. The sequence continues at coordinate 4,964 of JBAXOO010000034.1, read as the reverse complement.
GAAGGCGAGGTCCTGCTCGAGGGATTCGCGGCGGTTGAGGGCCGCGAAGTTGATCGGGCCCACCACGGGATGGTCGGCGAGGCGACCGATCTCCTCCTCCATGGCGCTATACACGAACCAGAGGTCTGCTACCAGGGTGCGGTAGCTGGCCTTATCCACCACACCCTTGAGGAAGCAGCTCACAAAGCCGGTGTTCTCGGCCATGGTGTGGGCCTTCTTCGTTCCCTCACGGAGCTGGGAAGCCAGGGCAACAGACATCTTCGGCGGGGCGCTGGAAACGCGGCGGGAGCAGACAAGTCACCGTAGGCGCGGCGTTCCAGCCCGTGGCTGCAAGGTTGCGAAGGGTTACGGGGCCAGGGCGGCCGGGCGAAAAGCCTGGAGACAGCGTCGATTGCCGCGTAAGACCAGCCTCCCCAACCAGGCCACCTGGACGGGGGCAACCGACCGGACTTAAGCCGCCAGGCCTCCCCCATCGCGGTACTGCGACGGCGCCGCATCAAAAAGCTCGAACAGCCCACGGCAGAGCCCCTGCAACGTGTCCACCACGGCTGGGTGGGGGAGATGGGAGCCAGAAGGTTGCCAGTCGCCCAGGGTGGTGAAGCGCCAGCGTTCGGATTCATAGGTGAGGCCCCGGATCAAAACGCCCAAGAGGCGCGGGCGGCCGGCAGGAGCACCCTGGGGAGAGCCTTCCAGGTGCAGCTGCACGAGCAAGGACCGGGATTCGAGTCGCGGGCTCCAGCCGGGGAAATGGAGTGAGAAATCCAGGTTGTCCCGCGCATCGAACCGGCGGGTCTGGGGATCGTCACGCCACGGCGTGAGGTTGGCCCGGGCGTCTGGAAAGGCCACTCGGAAAAGGGTCACGGCCGAGGCGATGGCCTGGGCCAGCTCCGGACTGTGGGCCTGGTCCGCTGCATTCATGGGCTCCATCCTGCAGAACAACACCGAGAATTGGACCGGTCGGTTGCGGCCCCCGCACCAAAGACTGGCGTCAACCGGGCGTGGCCGCAGACGGCGGGGGCGGAAGCACGCCAGCGTCGGGAGGTTTCAACCACACAGCCGGCCCCCCTGCCGATCACCACAAACCTTCTGCGCCCGCCGGCAGGCATAGGCTCGCGCCGAATCACCCTGCGTCGGGCGCTCCATGGCCACCTACGAGAAGCTCACCGCCCCCTCCAGCGGCACCGCCATCCGCTTCGAGAACGGCCAGCCGGTGGTGCCCAGCGACCCGATCATCCCCTTCATCCGCGGCGATGGCACGGGCGTGGACATCTGGCCCGCCACCCAGCGGGTGCTGGATGCGGCGGTGGCCAAGGCCTACGGCGGCTCGCGCCAGATCGAGTGGTTCAAGGTGTATGCCGGCGACGAGGCCTGCGAGCTCTACGGCACCTACCAGTACCTGCCCCAGGACACCCTCACCGCCATCGAGGAGTACGGCGTGGCGATCAAGGGGCCCCTCACCACCCCGGTGGGCGGTGGCATCCGCTCCCTCAACGTGGCCCTGCGCCAGATCTTCGACCTCTATTGCTGCGTCCGCCCCTGCCGCTACTACGAAGGCACCCCCAGCCCCCACAAGCGGCCCCAGGATCTCGACGTGCTCGTGTACCGCGAGAACACCGAAGACATCTACATGGGCATCGAGTGGGAGGCCACCGATCCGGTGTGCATCGAGCTCCGCAAACACCTCAATGAGGTGGTGATCCCCGCCAACGGCAAGCTGGGCAAGCGCCAGATCCCCGAAGGCGCCGGCATCGGCATCAAGCCGGTGAGCAAGCACGGCAGCCAGCGCCACATCCGCAAGGCAATCCAGCACGCCCTGCGCCTGGAGGGCGACAAGCGCCACGTGACCCTGGTGCACAAGGGCAACATCATGAAGTTCACCGAGGGTGCCTTCCGCGACTGGGGCTACGAGTTGGCCACCACGGAATTCCGCGCTGAGTGCATCACCGAGCGCGAAAGCTGGATCCTGGGCAACCTGGAAGCCGATCCCGGCCTCAGCCTCGAGGCCAACGCCCGCATGATCGAGCCGGGCTTTGATGCCCTCACCCCAGAGAAGCAGGCGGCCGTGTGCAACGAGGTGAAGGGGGTGCTCGATGCCATCGGCAGCAGCCACGGCAACGGCCAATGGAAGCAGATGGTGCTGGTCGATGACCGCATCGCCGACAGCATCTTCCAACAGATCCAGACCCGTCCGGCCGACTACTCCGTGCTCGCCACCTTGAACCTCAACGGCGACTACATCTCCGATGCCGCCGCGGCCGTGGTGGGCGGCCTGGGCATGGCCCCCGGCGCCAACATCGGCGACAACGCCGCCATTTTTGAAGCCACCCACGGCACCGCCCCGAAGCACGCCGGCCTCGACCGCATCAATCCCGGTTCGGTGATCCTCAGCGGCGTGATGATGCTCGAATTCATGGGCTGGCAGGAGGCCGCCGACCTGATCACCGCCGGCCTCAGCGCCGCCATCGCCAATGGCGAGGTCACCTACGACCTGGCCCGCCTGATGGAGCCGCGGGTGGAGCCGGTGAGCTGCTCGGGGTTTGCCGAAGCGGTGGTGCGGCACTTCAACCAGTCAGATTGAAAGTCATTTGAAAATCTCTGCGCCCTCAACCGGAAGAAAAAACCTTGATTTTCTGCTTTAACCTCCAAGACATAAATTCAAGCGAAACCGCCATGTTTAATGCTAATTTTGCTGATTTACTTCGAAAACCATAGCGATCAGACCTCACCTCGCCAGGGGTAATCTTATCAAGTAATTCATTAAGAATTTCACGTGCGGCGGACTTTCTGTTTTCATCTTTAGATTTATTGGCTGCCTCGAAAGCAAAATCTGCAAGCGCATTGGTAAATTTTCGCAAACTAAATCCCTCTACGCGGTCGCTAAAGACTTGCCCGCATCGATACATGTCGACGATGTCGGCGCCTGTTCGCTTCAGCCTAGAAGTATCATTAAATGCAAAAACACGATATCCCGCCAAGGGCCTATTGATCATTAATGCTCCGTAATGCTGGGTAGCCCTAACCCACATTTCCCAGTCTGCGCAATGGATCAGCGCAAGCAGAAAACCCCCTATTTCCTCGTAGACACTGCGCCTAATCACAACCCCTGGCGTGCAAATTGGATTATTTAAATGAAGGACGGAATGGTCGCGTGTTTCTCGCTCAAGAGATGCCAGCCTGTCTGAAACTGAATCTATTTCTCCATCCGCATCAATTACAAAGCACCGGCAGAAAACAATCCCAACCTCCTTGGTTGTCAGCGCCTCCTCAAAGGCTGAATAGAAACCAGGGTAAACGAGATCATCGCCGTGCAGAAGATGAACATAGTGACCGCGACTTCTTCGCACACAGGTGTTGAAGTTTTCGATAGCCCCAACATTTCTAGGTTGTCTGAAGAACTGAACCCGACCGCGACCCAACTCTTGAACAACAGCCTCGGGATCATCCTTGGTTGAACAATCGTCCACAACCTCAATCTGCATCTCATCCGGGCCAGGATCCTGATCAAGAAGAGATTGAAGTGTTATCCTTAAGTAATTGGCACAGTTAAACGTGGGTATCATTACAGACCACTTCGGTCGCCGAGCCCCCCCCCCACAACGGGGGCAATTGACGGAGGTCGCTTCTGTTCTGAGGCAATTGTTTCAAGGCGTCTAGTCATAAATAATACTGACTCCAAAACAGAATACCCAAAAGCAAAGCCATCCTGCGAAGCGTCAATACTGATACATCGCTACGCCCGAGAACCAAGGTTCTCGAAATGAATCGAGCTTGATTTGGGTCATTGTCGTTTTGCATGATCCGGTGCGGTGCACAGTTGTGCCGGCTCGGCGGAGTGAAACCGGAACTGCCTCGTCTGACCGTCGCGGCAGGCAGACTGTGACGATGGAATCCACTGCACAACGTTCGGCCGGCTGGGGCGAGCCCACTAACCAGGCGACCCAGCCGGTTCCCCCGACCGCTGCAGTGATCGCCGCGGCCGACCCCTGCGTGCACTGCGGCTTCTGCCTGCCCACCTGCGCCAGCTACCGGGTGCTGGCCACGGAGATGGATTCACCCCGCGGCCGCATCCACACCCTCAAGGCGATCGAGGCCGGCACCCTGACCCTGGATGCCACGGTGGCGAGCCACTTCGACACCTGCCTGGGCTGCTTCGCCTGTGTCACCGCCTGCCCCTCGGGCGTCCGCTACGACCAACTGATCGAGGCCACCCGGCCGAAGCTCAACGCCCCCGAACTGCGCACGCCAGCCCAGCGGGCCTTCCGACGCCTGCTGTACAGCCTGCTGCCCTATCCCAATCGCCTGCGGGCGGTGCTCACCCCCCTGCGGGCCTACGCCGGCACCCCCCTGCAGGCCCTGGCTCGCCGCAGCGGCTTCACCCGGCTGTTCGGACCCCAGGTGGAAGCGCTCGAGAGCCTGCTGCCGCCCCTGGCCCCGGAGGCCTTCCGCGACGCTCTGCCAGTGGTCGTGCCCGCCCAGGGGGAACGGCGCTACCGGGTGGGCCTGGTGCTGGGTTGTGTGCAGCGGCTGTTTGATCCGGCCGTGAATGCGGCGGCGATCCAGGTGCTGAGCGCCAACGGCATCGAGGTGGTGATCCCCCCCGACCAGGGCTGCTGCGGCGCGGTGACCCACCACCAAGGCGAGCTGGAGCAAACCTGCGAGCTCGCCACCGACCTGATGGCCTCCTTCGCGGCGGTGATCGGCGAGGGCAAGGCGGCGGGTCCCGAGCCCCTCGATGCGGTGCTGGTGGCGGCCTCCGGCTGCGGCCACACCCTCAAGCACTACGGCGAGATCCTGGCCCCAGAAGCCAACCCCCAGCGACCGGTGGCCTTGGAAACCGCGCCGTCCAACCGCTCCGATCGGGCCGCCTCAGCCCCCCCCACCACCAACCCAGCCAGCTTCGCCGCCCAGGTGGCCGACATCCAGGAATTCCTGGATCGGGTGGGGCCCAGCGAAGCCTTCCGCGC